>CAZDAF010000111.1:0-10459 GCA_964503115.1 uncultured bacterium | reverse complement strand
CGACGTACCAAGATACTCGAACTACCCGGGAGTTAAAGCCACCAACGGCATACAGTGGACGATACCGGCCGATACGCCCCCCGGGGAGTACCTGATATGCGCCGAAATACGTAACGTTTCAAGCTCGCGACCGGAAATATTGACCGGGAATAATGTCGGGAAAGGCCTTTGCAGCACCCTGGAGATACGCTGATCGCAGGTTTTAGCTTATTGTAAGAAACCACTCCAATGAAGATTAACGTAGGGGCAATTCACACGAATTGCCCCTATTTTTTTACATTGGGTTCTTTTTGTTGAGCTTATATCCGGTGTGTTTCAAGCCCGGCGTTGATACTTTTATCTCCAGTACTTTTTTCCGGGATGGTGCGTATAAGTTCGTGGAATTTCCTAACTGAGAGTTGATTCATAGTACGAAGTTATATTTGCGCATTGTCTTTATTAGTGCTTTTCCCGGAACATTTTAAAATCCCCGGCCATTGACAATATGTTGAGGTTATATTACCCTCTAATACGATATATAGTGTTAGAAGGGGGTCCGGTAAGATTGGGGGCTGAAGCTATAGAAGAGCGTGGACCGGCGCGTTTCGCGCGGGAAGCTGCGGGGGTGGTGCTTTTATTTTCAGGCCTGTTTCTGGCCCTGACACTGATACGATACAACCCCGCAGATCCCGGTATCGGAGATGCCAGTATCGGTGTCGTCGAGATACATAATCTCGGCGGTGTGATAGGCGCCAAGGTCAGCAACCTCATGGTGCAATTCATCGGGTGCGCGGCATTTGCGTTTCCGCTGGTGCTGGTGTATTGCGCCCGACTGTTGTTCTTTCGCAGGGAGGTGCGTCATCTCTGGTGGAAACTCGCTGCTTTTCTTCCATGGATGGTGGCGCTGGCGGCTATTATTGATCTTGTTTGGGGCAAAATAGCGGTTTTGGGGACGGAATTGGATTCAGGCGGCTTTTTGGGAGCGGTCATATCGAGCGCTTTGGTAAGCCTGTTTAATCGCCCCGGGGCGGCGATTGTACTGGTGATGATGTGGATTCTGCTCACCATGTTGACCACCGGTGGAAGCCTGGCGGCGGCGGCGCGATGGAGCGCCGCTCGATCAGCCGCTGCGGCGGATTCCTTCAAACGCCTGTGGATGATGTACCGTGAACGAAAAGCCAGGCATGAGGCGCTAAAGGAAAAACTCGAAGAAGCCCGGAACAGGCCCGCGCCAACTATCGTGGATAAACCGCCGCCCGCCCTGGATACAGGCAAAGGACTTAAAATAAAGGAGCGAGAGCAACCAAAACAAGAATCGTTCGAGTTCGTCGAGTTGGGTCGGGCCGGCTTCGAGTTGCCCGCCATTAAGTTACTCGATGATCCTCCGGATCGAGATGAGGAAATCGATCGCGAGTCGATCATGATGAACGCGCGGCTGCTCGAAAAGAAACTCGGCGACTACAGTGTGAAAGGAGAAGTTGTCGAAGTGCACCCGGGACCGGTGATAAACACGTATGAGTTTTTGCCTGCACCGGGAATAAAGGTCCACAAGATTGTCAACCTGTCCGACGATCTTTCCCTGGCGCTGTCGGCGATAAACGTCCGCATCGTGGCTCCCATTCCCGGTAAGGGTGTCGTCGGCATCGAAATACCCAACCGGGTGCGGCATACGGTGTTTTTGAAAGAAGTTTTGGGCTGTGAAGATTTCGCAAAGAAAAAAAGTAAATTGATCCTGGGACTCGGAAAGGACACCGAGGGATTCCCGGTGGTGGTTGACTTGCAGAAAATGCCTCACCTGCTGGTAGCGGGCGCGACGGGTTCCGGCAAAAGCGTCAGCCTCAACTCGATGATCACCTCGATACTGTACAAGGCCACTCCCGAAGAAACTCGCTTTATTATGATCGATCTCAAAAGACTCGAGCTGGGTATTTACGAGGGCATACCGCACCTGCTTCACCCGGTGATAACAAGTCCCAAAGAAGCCGCCGCCGCACTGAAGTGGGCGGTGGGGCAAATGGAGGAGCGGTATCGGCTGATGGCAGAGTTGGGAGTGCGGAGTATAGACAATTACAACCGCGCAGCCAGGAAAAGCCTCGAGGAGACTAAAAAGCAAAAGAGGAAAAAACCGGTCGCGGTGGCGAATGACGGTGAAGATAGCGAACCGACGCTGGATAAGCCGGTCATGCCGCTGCCGTACATAGTGATAATAATAGACGAATTGGCCGATTTGATGATGGTGGCGGCCAGGGAGGTCGAGGAGAGTATCGCCAGGCTGGCCCAGATGGCCCGTGCGGCCGGGATACACCTGATTCTGGCAACACAGCGGCCCAGCGTGGACGTGCTGACAGGGTTGATAAAGGCCAATTTCCCCGCGCGGATCAGTTTCCAGGTAGCCAGCCGGGTTGACAGCCGCACCATTCTCGATACCAATGGAGCGGAAAGACTGCTTGGATACGGCGACATGCTTCTACTGGCGCCCGGAACACACCGATTGCAGCGCGTGCATGGCGCTTATTTATCAGAACCGGAAATCAATAGAATTGTCGAATTCCTTAAAGGCACCGGAACGCCGGAGTACGACGATTCCATTGTGGTGGCCGCGCAGGAAGACCAAAACGCCGAGGATGTCGAGGATTATGACGAGCGTTATGACGAGGCCGTCCATATAGTTACTCAGACGCGGCAGGCTTCCATATCGATGCTGCAAAGAAAGCTCCGGGTCGGTTACAATCGCGCAGCAAGGATGATCGAAAAAATGGAACGTGAGGGCATCGTCGGCCCCAGCGATGGTGTTCGGCCTCGAGATGTGCTCATCGACCCCATTCAAATGGAGAAGTGAAACGATGAAAAAAATGTGTATTACCCGACGGAACGGGCCGGATGCAATGTTAACCGGTAAGTGGGTTGGACGCTTCGTGGCGGTTTTAGCGGCGCTTTTTCTTTCGAGCCACATATCGCACGGAGGGAAGAAATCGGAGCTTGACCGGGTGGTAAAAGGCGTTCAGAAACGATATGAAAAAATCGACACCTACAAAGTAAGCTTCAACCAAACTCTCACAAGCCCGGTCTTCAAGAAGGTCATCCGCGAAGCCTCCGGGGTGATTTATTATGCCAAACCCGGGAAAATTCGTTGGGAGTACAAAAAGCCGGAGGAGAGACTTTACCTTATCGACGGCGAGTTTTTCTGGGATTACGACCCGAAAGCCAAGCAGGTGCTGAAGGTGCCGGTGGGCGATGCGCTCGCGGGCGACATTCCGCACGGGTTCCTTTTCGGCGCCGGCGATCTCCGGAAGGATTTCAAGGTGAAGCTGCTGGGCAGCACCACGCAAGGCCCGGACGTGGGGTATCGTCTGTCACTCGAGCCGCGCGACAAAGACCTCCGCACTGTGATGAGCGACCTTCTGCTGATCGTAGATCCCGATAACTACGGCGTCGTGGCAAGTACGTTTACCGACGCGCAGGGGAATATCAACCATTACTCATTCTCCGATATAGTCGTCAACCCCAAACTCAAGCCGGAACTCTTCAAGTTCAAAATACCCCATGGAGTAAAGGTCATACTGCCGGTGACCGAGTCGGAACTGGCGCCACACCGACAGTAATCGAATAAAATGCAGGAAAAACAAGGTAGAGCAGGTAAAAGCGAGGAAAAATGGACGGATACTTAAACCGGAAGGAACACATCGTACAGATAGACATCGAAGACGAGATGAAGAAAAGCTTCCTCGACTATTCGATGTCGGTAATAATTTCGCGCGCGTTACCGGACGTCAGGGACGGTTTGAAACCCGTTCACCGACGTATTCTGGTAACTCTCGGTGACCTGAATCTGTATCCCGGCAAGGGCAACCGCAAGTGCGCCAAGATTTGCGGCGACGTTAGCGGTAATTACCACCCGCACGGCGAGGCGGTGGTGTACCCGTCGTTGGTGAGGATGGCGCAGGATTTCACCATGCGGTACACGCTGGTGCAAGGGCAGGGCAACTTCGGCAGCGTCGACGGCGACCCGCCCGCCGCCATGCGGTACACCGAGGCGCGAATGACGCGGCTCGGCGAAGAAATGCTGCGCGATATAGACAAGGAAACCGTCGATTTCGTGCCCAATTACGACAATTCCCGCACCGAGCCGTCCGTTTTACCCGCTGCCTTCCCGAACCTGATGGTCAACGGCGCGGCCGGCATAGCGGTGGGCATGGCGACAAACATACCGCCTCATAACCTCTCCGAAACCATCGACGCCCTGCTGGCGATGATAGACAAACCTGAAATCGGCCTTGAGAAACTTATCAAAAAAATCCCCGGGCCGGATTTCCCCACCGGGGGGTACATTTGCGGTACCGAAGGAGTTATGTCCGCATACCTCACCGGCCGCGGCTCGATCACGCTGCGCGCAAAGGCGATGGTCGAAAAAGAGAAACGTACCGAAAAGCAAAGTATCGTCATTACGGAAATACCCTACCAGGTCAACAAGTCTCAATTGATCGAAAAAATCGCGGACCTCGTACGCGCAAAAAAAATCGAAGGCATCTCGGACTTGCGCGACGAATCCGACCGCGAAGGAATGCGCGTCGTCATAGAATTGAAGCGCGATACAATTGCAGAGATCGTTATGAACCTGCTGTACAAACACACCCCGATGCAAATAAATTTCGGGGTTATACTGCTCGCCGTCGTAAACAACCAGCCGAAAATACTCAACCTCAAGCAAATGCTTCGTCATTATCTCGACCACCGCGTCGAGGTGGTTACACGCCGGTGCCTGTTCGAGCTGCGCAAGGCGGAGGAAAGAAAGCATATCCTCGACGGCCTCAAGATAGCCCTCGATCACCTCGATGAAGTGATCAAGCTCATCCGAGCGTCAAAAACTCCCTCAGACGCCAAGACGGGGCTTATGGACAACTTCGACCTGTCCGAAATACAGGCGCAGGCAATACTCGAAATGAGATTACAACGTCTCACGGGCCTCGAGCGTGAAAAGGTGTTGGACGAGCTCAAACAACTCAAAAAACGCATAAAAGAACTCAAGGAAATACTGGCGGATGATGCAAAGATATACGCCATCATACGCGAGGAGCTTGTCGAGATAAAGAAAAAATACGGCGATGAGCGTCGAACGGAAATTATCGGGCGCGTCGACGATCTAAGTATCGAAGACCTTATCGTCGAGGAGGACATGGTGGTAACCGTCAGTCACAGGGGTTATATCAAGCGCAACCCGCTGACGCTCTATCGCGCTCAGCGCCGGGGCGGGAAGGGCCGCATGGGCATGGTCACCCGGGAGGAGGATTTCGTCTCGAACCTGTTTGTCGCAAGCACTCACGACAATATACTCTTCTTCAGCAACAGGGGCAAAGTGTACCGCCTCAAGGTGCATGAACTGCCCCAGGCGGGCCGCGCGGCGAAGGGTAAGGCCATCGTCAACCTCCTGCCCCTTGAACCCGGTGAGCTCATATACGAACTGTTGGCCGTGCGGGACTTCGAGCCGGACAGGTTCGTCATTATGGCCACCCGCAACGGCGTCGTGAAGAAAACGGAACTCATGGCTTTCAGTAATATCCGAGTTAACGGCATTATCGCCATAAACCTCGATAAAGGCGATCAGCTCATTAACGCCAGTATCACCGATGGCAAGGGCATGGTATTTTTATCCAGCGCCAAGGGCAAAAGCATCCGGTTCAAGGAGGAAGAGGTCAGGCCCATGGGAAGGGCCACACGGGGCGTCAAGGGTATGGTGCTCGACACTGACGACCACGTGGTGGGAATGGAAATATTGAGCGCGGGAAGCACTATCCTTACCGCAGCAGAGTTCGGCTACGGCAAGCGTACCCCGGTGGATGATTACAGGCTGCAAGCACGCGGAGGAAAAGGCGTTATCACCATGAGAACTTCCGAGAGGAACGGAAGGGTCGTCGGGGTTATGCAGGTCGATGACGACGACCAGGTGATAATCATCACCGACGGCGGGAAGATAATACGCCTTAAGGTCAAAGGCGTAAGCACCATCGGTCGGGTGACTCAAGGGGTTAAACTCATCGACCTCGCCGAAGGGGAAAAGATCACCGGGCTGGTCAAGCTGGCCGAACGCGAAGAAGTGGACGAAGAACAAAATCAAAAAGACGAAGAATCTTCATAGGATGGTAGGCCCGATACTCCGAGGCTTCAGTTGTTACATACAGTATCCGGTTTTACCATGTCAAAACAGTTATTTAATTGGCAGTAGGTTACCTGCAAATCGGCTCCGAGCCGTCAAAGTCGGACTTGGCTTCTGAAATAATACACATGAGATTGCGAATTTCGGGGTTTTGAGGATCAAGCGCGTAGGCCTTTTTTACGAGATCAAGCGCCTCTTTCATTATATCAATTCTCTCCGCCGATATACCTTGCACCATCAATATTCTCGATAACGGCAAATAAGCCTCCGGCTTCGACGGATCAAGCTCAATCGCGGCTCGTGCATGCGCCTGGACGCGGTCTATCCTGCCCGTGACCATCCACTTCGTGGCGCGGCGCATATGATCTTCGTATGTAAAGTCTTCGGGTTTTATCGGCGGTGGGGACCGATATGCATCTCCGTAGGAATAGATAGCCATCAGGCGCCCCGATTTTCCGTAAGCGGAGAAGAAGTACATACCCGGCAGGTTCCAACCTTGCGGTATATCCTTTGCCGCCAGAAGAGGTTTAAGCTGATCGTAACCATAATCTTTTACCAGTGAACTATTCACCACCAGCAGCACCGGCCGTTTTTCAGCTTCACGCTCGAGGTCATGCAGAGTAATTTTGGTGGGCAGCCCCGCCCACGTCGCATCAAGATAATAGGCCACGTAAGGCTTGCGGTCGTAAACGTAAGTGCCGGGGAGCAAGACATAGTTCGATAAAAAGTCCATTGCGACTTCCGGCGCTCCCTTCACAAACCACCTGGCTTGATACGATGGTTGAATGGCCCGATCCCTTTCCGCTTGAGCCTTGTTTACCAGCGTTATAATAAGCGCCGCGGTCACTGCCACCGATACGACCGTCTTCAGATACGGTTCTCCCCGAAGCTTTTTGCGGACAATCAAACGCCCGGCGAGTTCGCCGGCGACCATCGCTCCACGAACGGCCAACAGCAACATCAGCGGCGTCACAGGGTATATGTATCGGCTCCATAAACCGGACTTCGTCACCCCAAGAGCGCCGAGTGCAAGCACATTCCATACGATAAACGCCAATATGAATATCCTCACGGCCCCGTCACTGCGAGCGTTCTTTGACGGGATCAAAAGACCCGCCAAAACGGCAACGGCCACAGCGATGGTGTAAGTCTCCCCCATGGATCGTACCGCCGCCGGAAATGCGCTGAAAAACGCCGGTACGCCCGACAAGATTTCCGTCCCATGTCCGGCGCGCTCTGCAAAACGGCTGCCCCACCACGTGCCGCGTACGACAAGGCTATACACCCAATACGGTGATATGACCAGGCATGTGACAACGGCGAATAATCCCGCCTGTACGGCCTTCTCTCGAAGCTTCGGTAAATTATCTTTCTTTCTTGCAAATAAAAGTATCGCCGCCGCGCCGAACGGAACGCCCATAAACCCCGGTTCCCTCGTTAACGTTGCAATGCCGAACGCCAACCCGGCAAGTATCGCTTTAGGAGCCGTCGCATCCCTGACAGATTCCCACAGTAACCACGCCGCCGCGATGTACGACATCGCAAAAAGACTTTCGGTCAGCACCATGTTTCCGACCTTCGCCTGCGA
Source organism: uncultured bacterium (assembly GCA_964503115.1). Classification (GTDB taxonomy): domain Bacteria; phylum RBG-13-61-14; class RBG-13-61-14; order CAYWKU01; family CAYWKU01; genus CAZDAF01. Next base: position 2,741 of record CAZDAF010000111.1, on the reverse strand, counting down.
ACACGCTCCCAGGCAAGCCGCCATCAGTCCCACCCATACGCCCCCGGCTCTGATTCCCCATCCGAAAAGTACTAAAACAAGTAAAAGCGCCGATACTACGCTAACCAATCTCCCGGCTTCCTCAAAGTCGCGCGTAACACCCGAAACAACTTTAACAAAGAGCGGATACAATGGAGCGGTCATATACAGGTCAACACCGGCGCGATGATCAACGTAAAGCTTCCCGGCTGAGATATTCTTCGCAACTTTCATGTAATAAACGGAATCGGGATGGATAACCACGGCGGGTTTGTACCACGAAATTAAAAGCCAACAGGCGATAATCGCGCCCGTCAACGCGACAAATATTAACAAGCGGGTTTTCATTATCCGCTATGATAGGCGGCACATCTTTTCAGGTCAAGCTTTCATGCTGTTGAATAGCGCGCCGGTCGGTGCTAATTTCAAATGAGCTTTCTTGATACCCCGTCCTGCCGGGGACGCGCCAGGAAAATAAGCACATGGAAACGATTCTTCACCATCCACTAATTCGCGAGATTACAAACGCGTTGATCTGGGGGCCGCCTTACTGGCCCGAGGTGGGCATGGCTTTGAGCGCCGTGTTGTTGGCTTTATGGCTTATCTACCGCGCTCAAAAACGCCGCGCCGCCCGGGAAATTCCCCCACCGTCGGCGCCTGAAGCTATAAGAGAAGATGAAGGAGGCCTTTACGAAGAGGCGCGCGCGGAGATGGAAGCGGAAACCGTCCCCGAAGAAGTGGCGCCTGCTCCGCCCGTGGAGGAAGTGGTTCCTGAAGAAGAGATGGCCCCTACGCCGGTCGAAGCTCCGCCGCCTGAAGGAGAAGTCGAGGCGGAAGAGGCCGCTCCAATAGAAGAGGTTGAGTCCGCCGTTGAAGTCGAGGAGCCGCAGCCGGTGGAAGAAGCTCCGCCCGAGGTGGATTTCTTCACAAGACTGCGACACGGCCTGGCGAGAACAAAGAAATCTTTTGTCGGTCGCGTGGACAGTCTGCTGGGCGGCGCTCGGCTGGACGAGGATACTTTCGAGGAGTTGGAGGAAGCTCTGGTGACTGCGGACCTCGGAGTGAAAACGGCTTACAAGTTGCTCGAGAAAATTCAGTCCGAAGCAGGCCGTGGACAACTCAAGGAACCCGGCGCAGCCAGAGGCCTTTTGCAAAACGAAATAAAGCAAATACTCGATGCCGTCGAAGCGCCGCTCGATGTCGAAACTTCAAAGCCTTACGTTATAATGGTGCTCGGCGTCAACGGCGTCGGGAAAACAACCACCATCGGCAAGCTGGCGTGGCGGTATCGCAAACAGGGAAAGAAAGTGCTCGTTGCCGCCGCCGATACGTTTCGCGCCGCCGCTATCGAGCAGTTGGCCGAATGGGCCAAGCGCGCGGGAGCAAACATCGTAAAGCACGAATCCGGTTCCGACCCCGGCGCCGTGGCTTTCGATGCGATCAAGGCGGCAGTAGCGCGCGACGTGGATGTTGTGATAATCGACACGGCGGGCAGACTTCATACCCGCGTCCCGCTGATGGACGAGTTGAAAAAAATAAAACGCGTCGTGGGCCGCGAACTCGAAGGCGCACCGCACGAAACGCTTCTCGTACTCGACGCCGGCACCGGCCAGAACGCTATCAGCCAGGCGGAAACTTTCAACCGGACGCTCGAAGTCACCGGCATAGCGCTCACTAAACTCGACGGCACGGCCAAGGGCGGCGTCATAGTCGGAATAAGCGACCTGTTCGGAATACCGATACGACTCATAGGTATCGGGGAAAGAATGGACGACCTGATGGACTTCGAAGCCGCCCCCTTCGTCGAAGCCCTGTTTTAACCTTCCGCAGGGGCGACCGCGGCCGGCCATACGGTCTATGCAGGTCGTATGACCCGCATGGGTCGTCCCGTACGAAACAACCGCCGGCAATTCATCGCTCCATAACAGGTGATTTGTCAAAGCCGCGGAAATCATGATATTATCTATTCCAGAGGTGAAAATGAAAGAATCTTTCACGGTGGTCATCGAGCGGGACCCGGAAAGTAACTGGTTGGTGGGCGAAGTAGTCGAGCTGCCCGGTTGCTATACCCAGGCTCCCGATATCCAATCACTGGCGGATAATATCCGTGAGGCTATACAGGCCTACCTGGGCGATAAAACAGACGAAGAACTTTACCCGGAATTCGTCGGCACACTTCGGGTAGAGGTCGGCGGATGACTCGCCTTCGATTGGCACCATTCAAGAAACTCTCAAAGCTGGCTCAAGATAAAGGGTTTATGGAAATCAGATCCGTCGGTAGCCACCACGTCTTTCGTAATCAACAAGGAAAAATAATCGTTATCCCCGATCATGGAAATCAGGTTGTCGTCCGGCCTTTGCTCCGAAAAATCTTGCGTGATATGAACGTCACGGTGCAAGAATACAATCAATGGTTGGACAGATAAACAACTCTCCTATCTAGTGTTGATTGCTTCTCATTAACAAAAAACACTGGCAAGCATTACGTGCTTCGCCAGTGCCACCCGCGACCTGTTCGGAATACCGATACGACTCATAGGTGTCGGGGAAAGAATGGACGACCTGATGGACTTCGAAGCCGACCCCTTCGTCAAAGCCCCGTTTTAATTGTTTATGTGCGGTAGTGTGCGTTAATACGGACGTACTCCGCCGTGAGGTCGGAGGTGAGGTATCGGGCTTCGGCTCGTCCCAAGCCGAGGTTGACCTCTATGAGGACGGTGTTT
>CAZDAF010000110.1:0-10464 GCA_964503115.1 uncultured bacterium | reverse complement strand
CCTATATTTATACTCGGAATACCCATATTCGACACTTTCCTCGTCATGTTTATCAGGTGGCGTCAAAGCCGCTCAGTGATGTTCGGTAGCCCCGATCATTACGCCTTGCGGCTAAAGCACATGGGATGGTCGGCGCCGTTGATTGTCGTCGCCAGCGGAGTGGCGACGTTGATTTTAGGCGCTTTGGCCTTTTGGATGATGTCTATGCGATCCGAAGCTCATGTTTTTGTTTTATGCTGTGCGTTAGGCGCTGTGGGGTTGGCCGTGGCGCTGTGGGTAGGGCGCGTGGAGATGCCTTATCCAACGGAAGAGGACCGAATTGAAGAGGAGTCGCAACATTGATAGCCGTTATCGGTGCGGGCCCGGCTGGATTAAGCGCCGCATATCGTCTCTCCGAGCGGGGCACTGAATTAGCCGTTTTCGAGAAGGCGAGGGAAGCGGGCGGTCTGTGCAGATCGTACAGGAAACGAGGTCATACTTTCGACCTCGGTGGGCATTTCCTTCATATTCGCAGCAAAGAAGCTCATAAATTTCTGAAAAATCTAATGCCGGACGGGCTTGTGCATCATAAAAGATGTGCGGCCATAATGATCGAAGGCGTTCGCGTGCCCTATCCCTTTCAGGCCCATTTAGGTTACTTGTCGAGGGAAGAAGCTGCCGATTGTCTCGCCGGTTACATACATGCGCTGGCTGCGAAGCGCGGGGCACACGAGAAAACTTTCGGTAGATGGCTGAAAGCCTGTTTCGGAGAAGGGATGTATCGGAAGTTTTTCAAACCATATAACGAGAAGTTCTGGAAATGCGATCTTGATGAAATATTGCCGGATTGGGCGGACTGGAGCGTGCCGAGGCCGAAGGTCGAAGAAACGGTCAGAGGCGCGCTGGGACTTGAAAACAAAGGTATGGGTTACAACCCGGAGTTTTTTTATCCGAAAGAGGGTGGCGTCGCTTCTTTGATAACAGCGCTTGTTCAAAGGATAGCCGACGGTTTGGTTGTGGAAACGGAAGTGAAAGAAATCACGGCTAAGGAGCGTAAGTTCGTACTGGCCGGCGGCCAAGAGGTTGGTTACGAATCTCTTGTGAATACTGCGCCGCTTCCCAAGCTTTTCGCGATGATCAAGGACGCCCCCGCCGCTCTAAAACGCGGCGCTCAACGCCTGGAATGGCTGGCGGTGGATTGCGTACAGTTGGGTTTCAGGCGCCAAAGCGTTATCGAGGAGAATTGGATTTATATTCCCGAGAATAAATATCCGTTTTTCCGGGTAGGCAAGTATCCGGGAAGCGAAGGCGATTCGGGGACGGCATTGTTTGTCGAGTTCAGCCGCTTACACGACAACCCGGTACCAGATAAGAACGAACTGTTGGAAGTGGCATTGCAGGGCTTGCTTGATCTCGGCATTGTCAATAAGCGTGAGAAGCCCGATGTCGCGGAGATGGTCACGCTCGACCCCGCGTATGTTATTTACGACAAGCATCGGCGGTGGTTCTTGCCCCGCGCTCAAGTATACCTTGATAGAATGGGTATTTACTCGATAGGCCGCTACGGCGCGTGGGAATATTCGTCTATAGAGGGCGCCTTGATGGCCGGTAAGCGCGTGGCGGAGGAATTGACGTGACGAATGCTTTGGTGGTTCACATAATCACCCAACTGGAGTTGGGCGGGGCGCAGCAGAACACTCTTTTTACAGTCTCCCATCTTAATCGCGATCTTTTCGAACCGATTTTAATATCCGGTAAGCCGGGAATACTGGACGATGAAGCCCGCTCGCTTGGGATTGAATTTCATCAGGTACCGAAAATGGTGAGGGAGATAAGACCGCATTACGACCTCGCGGCGGCGGCGGCGCTTATAAAATTATTGCGGAAGATAAAGCGCCGAAATAAAAATCTGCCGGTAATAATACATACCCACAGCTCGAAGGCCGGTATTTTGGGACGTTGGGCGGCGTTTTTGGCTCGATGCGACATAATCGTTCACACTTATCACGGTTTCGGATTTACGGATTGGCAGCCGTTCGTAGTTCGAAATGTGTTTAAGTGGGCCGAGCGTATAACGAGACCGATAACCGACGCTTTTATTTGCGTGTCTCGCACGAACATCGAGCGGGGAGCGAGGGAACGAGTATTGCGGGAGAAGGATACGGCGCTTATACGTAGCGGTATTGATATCAATGGATTTTCCTCCGAAGGAAGGGATCGCGTTTCAATCCGGTCGTCCATCGGAGTGCCTGTCGAATCGCCGTTAGTGGGGATGGTTGCTTGTTTCAAGCCGCAGAAAGCTCCGGTGGATTTCGTTGAGGCGGCGAAGTTGGTGCTGGAAAAGGTTAATAATGTTCACTTCTTCATAGCCGGCGATGGAGTCCTCAGGCGGGAGATAGAACAAAAAGCCAAAGAGCTTGATATAATGCAGCACGTTCATTTATTGGGCTGGAGGCGGGATGTGCCGGACCTTATTGCAGCGCTTGACGTGTTGGTGCTTACTTCGTTGTGGGAAGGATTGCCTCGAGTGATACCGCAAGCCATGGCCGCCGCCAGGCCGGTGGTTGCTACTGCGGTGGATGGGTCGCCGGAAGCCGTCAGCGACGGAAAAACCGGGTTTCTGGTCAAACCGAGAGACATCGAGGACATGGCGTCGAGAATTGTGGAAATTCTTAACGATCCGGAATTGGGAATTCGTATGGGAGAGGAAGGGCGACGACTGGTGGCGGAATTTGATATACACAAAATGGTCCGCGACCAGGAAAAGCTTTACCACAAGCTCATTGAAACAAAGCTCAATAGTTCTTGATAAGCTCGATTGCCTCGGCGGGACAACGCTCGATACACATATCGCACAATGTGCACTCGTCTTCGTTGGAAGAGTCTATTGTTACCTTTTTATCCTGGTTGATAAATATTTTTACAGGGCATGTTTCGACACATACTGCGCAATCGGGAACGCATAGATCGGGATCAAGCCTGACGGTAATGAATACGCCCATCGTTTTTTCCGGTGTTTATCTCTTGCCGTCCAGGGCCGTTTTGACGGCATTAGGGATATCGGAGTAATTTTCCACCACCGTGATGCCGACTTCTTTTAAAGCCCGATTTTTTTCCTCGGCACTGCCGGAACCCGCCTTTCCGCCGGTTCCGGCCGACACGATAACGGAAGCATGTCCGAATCTTGTTCCGGGCATTTTATCCACAAACTTCCCTCCGATGAAAGCGACCACCGGCCTGGTGAAGTTTCCCGGCAACCACGCGGCCAAAGTTTCCTCCTTGACACCGCCAGGTTCGCAGTAGAGAACGACCGCCTTCGTCTCGGGATCCTCGTTGAACGAAGTAAAATAATCGACGTAATCGCTTCCCACAATCGGGTCGCCTCCCATGCCGATGGCGGTGGATATGCCGATATTTTCCAGTGATAGCACATTCGCCATTTCGGTGGTCATTCCCCCGCTGCGGCTGACAACTCCGACGGGCCCGGGCTGAAAAGCTCGCTCGGGGTTCGAGCCTCCGAGGTATCCTATGCGCGTTTTTCCGGGAGATATTATTCCGGGAGAGTTCGGGCCGATGATTATCATGCCTCGGGCTTTTGCGAACGCGACCGCTTTTATGACATCGCGCTTGGGGACGCGCTCGGTAAGTATCACGGCCAGTTTGATGTCCGCTTCCGCGCACTCCATCACCGCGTCCGCCGCAGCGGCGGGCGGTACGCTTATAAGCGCAGCGTCGGCGCCATGCTTATCAACTGCTTCAATGACGCTGTTATACACGGGGATGCCGTGAACGGTTTGGCCCTTTTTGCCGGGAGTGACGCCTGCGACGACTTTGGCGCCGTAGTCGAGCATCTCGCGAGATGTGTTAGCGGCTTCGCGACCCGTTATACCTAAAATGGCGATTTTAGTATTTTCATCGGCCAGGATAGCCATTTTTATTTATAAATTCCTTTCAGGAGGGCCGTCATAAGTGACTTCTTTCATATCCACGGCTCTGAAAGGCCGCTCGCGTGTATATTCCTCATAAGCATGAGCTACCAGCCCCGCTGCGCGACTTACTATAAAAAATCCCCGTGCAATTTCCCACGGGAAACCCATATCGGCGAGGATAGCCGCCATGGCCGCATCGACATTTATCGTCAGCTTTCTGTCCAATACCTTTTCTATTGCCGTTCCGAGTTCGCGGCATAGCTCGAGGTGGTCGCCCATAAGTCCAAGTTGTTCGGCAAGCTGAAATAGTTTTGTCGTGCGAGGGTCTTCCTTGTGATACGGATGCCCATATCCGGGGAGGCGTTTTTTTCGCGAACGATAATCCCGTGCGATATCCTCGGCCGCCTTCGCCATGGTTTTGTTTTCTTCTTTGGCCTTTTTCACACCTTCGGTCAACATAGCCTGCGCTTCCTCTATAGCGCCGCCGTGGTGCGATCCCAGTGCCTGGAGACCTGCTGCGACAGCCGACTGGATGGGTGAACCGCCGCTGGCAACAAATCGAGCGGCGCATGCCGAAGGAGCCATGACACTATGATCTATTACCGCTACCAGTATCGCGTTTATCATTTTGCCTTCTTCGGGGGTGGGAAGGTCGCCTTTGATAAGCAGGTATACCGCGCGGCCAAAGTCGAGGTTCTCCATTAACTGCTCGACGGGATAACCCCTTATGCGTATGTTATCGGGAATTACCTCTGATATGGTGGTTTTCCACTCCATTATGGACACCTCTTGCTAAATTTCGTCTGCGAAAGACCTTTATAAAGGAAGGTATGAAGAGGTTCTTACGAGGATGTTTTAGAATCGCCCAGATTGAAAGCCTCCACCATACTTCGCAGGTCTTCGGCGAGTGAGGATAAATTGGCGCTTGCCTGAAACATTTCCTCGACGCCACCTTCGTTCTGTGAAGCGATGGCACGGATTTCCTGGATGGCATCGACCACTTGATCGGTATTTTTTATCTGCTCCTGTTGAGAGTTGTTTATGAAGGCGACGATGTGGTTTATGTTTTCCATGGCTTCAGTTATCTGCTTTGATCCCAAGAACTGCTCTTGAGTGGCTTTCTTTACCAGCTTTGCAATTTCCCTCATACGCTCGGCGGCGTTTTGAATTTGATCCGATCCTTTGGATTGCTCTCGTGTAGCCACCTCGACTTGATGGATATTTTCTGAAATTTCCTCGAAGAACTTCAAAACGTCTTTTGCGCGATCAGCCTGCTCGATGGTAGCTTTTGCGATATTTGCGGTACGCTCGGTGCTTTTTTTCGCGCTTTCGAGAATTTTATTTAGCGCCACTCCCGCTTCTTCGCTCAACTTGGCGCCTTGCTCGACTGCGTCGTAGCCTCTGCTGACCGCCCCAACGGCCTCTCGCGCTCCATTTTGAACGGTTTCGATAAGTTGTTGGATTTCCTGGGTAGATTGGGCGGTGCGTTCCGCAAGGTCCTTAATTTCATCGGCCACGACGGCGAAACCACGGCCATGTTCCCCAGCCTGGGCGGCGATAATGGCGGCGTTGAGGGCGAGCAGATTGGTTTCGTCCGTTACGTCGTCTATGACAGTCAGAATGTTACCGATCTCTTCAGCGCGTTGCGCCAGTTCGTGAATAACCCTGACGGCCAGTTCGCTGTCCTCCCGCGCGCGGCTGATTCCGGTAATAGTGTCCTGGACTTTCTTTGCCCCGGAATCGGCGTCGGTAGTAACTTCCTCCCCCAGTTTTGCCGTCTCCTCGGAGCTGGATTGAACTTCCCTGATGCTTGCCTCCATCTCGGTAATGCTGGATACGGTCCCTTCCGCCTTACGCGAAAGGCTTTCAACGTTTTCCGCGACCTGGCGAACACTCGCGGCCATCTCCGATATGCTGGAAGTGGTTTCCTCGACGGATACGGAAAGGTTCTCAACGTTATCCGCCACCTCTTCTATGGTGGCGCTCATCTGCATTATCGATGCGCTCGATTGCTGACCGGTGCTCGCTAACGTCTCGACGTTCTCACCGATGCCCTTTATCGATGCATTCATTTCATTCAGCGCTGCGCTTGTTTCGTCCACTGCGCCGGACTGACTCCTCGAACCGTCACTGACACGCTTGAAACCATCCACTATGCTTACCGTGGCGTCTTCCACACGGGCGGATGCTTCATCGATTTGTTTTATCATGCCCCTGAGGTTCTCGATCATTTTCTTCGAGTGAATAGCCAGCAGTCCCACCTCGTCGTATGTCAGCAGGCGCAATTCCTGTGTCAGTTCTCCCCGGCTGACTTTTTCGATTGCGACTACAAGTTCATTCATAGGCTTGGTGGTGTCCTGGCTGGCGTAGTGAGTAAACAACATGCTCACGAAAATGCCGAACAGTACCACCAATATCGAAACCACGATTATACGAGTCACCCGGGGCATAAACGAAACAAATGACCTTCTCAACACGATTATATATTCGGAATTCGGCACTTTTGCCCAGGTATTAAGCATCATATCGCCACGCTCGATATCGAGGGATATTTCATCCACTCCGGGAAGCATGGTCATGAGGGTCAGGTCTTTCCTGATTTTTACATCCTTCTTTACGCCGGCTATTCTGAGCAGAATTTCTTTCTCAGTGGGGGATATATTTCCGGGTAGCAGGGAATTGCCCTTCGAGTCGATCATATAGATTTTGCCGCCTTCGAGGTTGATTTCCATTCCTTTGATTGTGTGATTTCTCGCTTCGGGAGTGCTTACCATAATAAGCTCGGGGGCATATTTGCCCAACTCCCGCTCTATGCGATCATGCTGCATTTTCCCCCACTGGGACATAATCAGCTTACTGGAATCAAAGAATAGAAGCACCGCCATCATTGTCATCATTACGAACATCAAAAGCACAAAGCTGACGAGCATCTTTTTTCTAATTCCCAGCTTAACATCGAAAAATTGTTCCTCTTTCCAATAGTGAGGATAAACCTCCAATACTTCCTTCATAAAAGGCTGAACACCTTGCTTGAAAAGGTGAAACTGGAATACCGCCACCAGTATTCCGCCGCTGACACCGCCCATCACCATCACCATCATAAGGCTCATGGGAAATTTGAAGAATAGGAGCCAAACGCTAAGTATTATTACTGCGATGGTTACGGGCCATGTTCCGAGGGAAAATTTCGCGCCCCTGAGCGGGAAATCAAGCAAGCAGATAATGGCTTTTCGGGCTCTTTCATTATAATCGACCGCCGATTCCCCGTCTTTTCTTTCGGGATTGTCCAGAAAGTTCACCGCGTCGGCCCAATAGCGATGGTTGACGCGCTCGTGAGTAATGACGGCTATGAGAATAAGCACAATCGAAACAATCGCCAGGGGAATTATCTGCTTCCAGTTTTCCGCCAAGGCGTTTGCCCCGCCGGACAATGAATACATGAAGTAGATAAAAACGATGGGAATGCCGACAATGTTGGTAATTCGATGCCGCAACATTATCGTGTGTATCAGGCTGTTCCCATCCATCTTTTTATCTTTGATCATTCCCGTGCCCCCTTTACAAGCACATCAAAAAAAAGCGTTATCTCATGTCTGGTTTATGATCCAGAGCAGAGTCATAGCTACGATCAGTGCCGTGCAGCCTAATGCGGCCACGGCGAGAAATATCCTCAAACTTTTCCTTTTGCCCCATAAATAACCTACCAGTACGCCGACAGATACCCCCAGCACTACTGCAATAAATATCGGCCCGTTGCCGCCGAATACCGGGCCCGTACCCAACAGAAGGAAGTTATACTTGTTATCGTAAAGGTATGGGTATCTTGAAATTGCTCCTGCAAACCCGAGAATTACCATGATCATATAAACAAGGCTCATCGAAACGGCTGCGGAGTAAATTCCGGTTTGAAGTCTCTCGCCCATTTTGAAATCTTCAGTGAAGTTGCTGACAACGCCATATATGACGAGATTCATCAACAACGTCACGAGAATGACGTTCAGGGCGAAAAAATCGGGCGTCAACCATTCTTTTATGGTCATACTTGGGCCGTTTCTCCTTTCCTGAATGTAAAACCCGGATCGGGGCGAAATGCCGCGAAATTTTCAGTTATTGCCACTCGTTCCGTTTCCCTGATTTCGACGCCGAAGATTTCAGAGAAGTTCTCCGCTATGACGCGGGCCGCTTCCGGAAATGAAGGCACGGAATCCGAATGATCGATTACGTTACCGGTCTTCGCTTCCTTTATTCCGCAGGGTACCACCAGGTCATAAGCGCGCAAGTCGAAATTCAGGTTAAGAGCGAAACCGTGACTCGTCACGCCGTTCTTCACGCGCATTCCAATAGCGGCGATCTTTTTGCCCCCAACCCATATTCCCGGCATACCGTCGGTTCCGGTCGCTTCCACACCCCAGGAGATTAAAGATCTTATAAGCGTTTCCTCTGTGCATTCCACGAGTTTCTTAATGCCGATACCGAGTTTGGAGAGGTCTAATACCAGGTAGCCTATAAGCTGTCCCGGCCCGTGGCATGTGGCCATGCCGCCCCTGTCCGTACAAAATACACGGTATCCGAGTTTTTTAAGAAGTGCCGGTGGAGCTATGACGTCGTTTTGGGTGGCTCGTCTACCCAGAGTTATTATGGGAGGATGCTCCATGAACAAGAGGATCCCCGATATTTCACCTCTCTCAACTCGATGCGCCAGGCGTTTCATCAACGCTAAAGCATCCTTATATTCGGTGCGACCCAGCAAACTCCATAAAATTAGGTCGCTCGATTGTGTGTCGATGCGCTTAGCCGGCATTATTAAACTACTTTGAATCTCCGTACCCCGGTTGGGCTTGTTGGTTTTTTCAGTGAACACCACGGTAGAAAACATAAGCCGTTCTGCAACCTCCGCCCAGTTCGTCGGCTTTTTTAAGCGATCCTTGTACCGAATTGCGGATTTTTTCAAGTTCCGCCAAGGTGTCGTCCACGCTTTTTCCCGACTCAATAACCCGTTCAGGATATTTCTCAATTATCATCCCCAACGTCTGGATGGCTTTTTTCGCGGAGTTGACCTCAGAGACGGTACCCGAACTGAGAAACTTTTCGAGCTCATCCACCAGTTTTTGGACCGAAACCGCCCCTGTTTTAGCAGGGGATGATTTGATTTCCGCTATTATGGAGTTGATTTTCTCGAACCGTTTCTGTAAATCGCCGTACTCGGGCAGGGTCCCATAGTCGGTGAGCTTGGTCTTCTCGGCAATTATTTTATTCAATATCTCGCGCGATTTTGACGGTGTATTGGTCTTTTGGAGAAGCTTTAGTATTTCATCCTTATTTCTTTCCGCCAGCTTTTCATAGAAAGAAAGTAATCCTCCCGGAACATCCGCCGTCACCTCGACCTCACCTAAACCCGCGCCGCAGTCGGGATATACCCCGCCAAGGCTCCATCCCGCCTTTAGCTTGGCCTTCACCTGGCTCTGATTCAGGTCATAGTTGTAGACCAACTGGTAATCAATCGGCCTGCGCTTTTTTTTCGCTTCCGCTTTTTCCGTGGAAATCATAAACGTGATACCGATTGCCATAGTGAGAATAACGGCAACCACAAGGCCTTTCTTAATCATGGCTGTCCTCCTTTTTGGGAATCCACTATTTAGTTTTTATTGTTCGTTTGAGTATAGACAATTCCTCTGAAAAATCATCCTCCAGTCTCATGAAGCTATGGAGTATCCTCCATCCACCCATATTGAAGCGCCAGTGATGTAGTTTGCCGCCTTCGATGCCAGGAAAACCGCCGTGCCCGCCACTTCGTCGGGCAGTCCGAACCTTCCCAGCGGCGTGCGGCGTATGATGCCCCGTGCGGTGTCGGGAACCATCCTCATGGGAGCGGTCATCGGAGTTTCAAACCAGCCGGGAACTATGGCGTTCGCGCGAATGTGGCGCGTGCCCCATTCGACTGCCAGGCTGCGGGTGAGCTGTACCACACCGCCCTTACTCGCGGCGTATGCGGCAACGAACGAACCGCCGAAAAAGCCGAACGCGCTTGCTATGTTGATTATCTTAGCGGGATCGTCCCGTGTGCCTTTCATAAGGCGGTAGGCTTCCTGGCAACATATAAGTGTGCCCTTGAGGTTCGTGGACAGCACATTGGACCATTGAGATTCGGTCACCTGGTGCGAAGGGACGGCAAGTGTTATTCCAGCCGAGTTTACCAGAATATCAAGGGCGCCGAATTTATCTACGGTGCGAGCTACCGCCTGCCTGATTTCCCCGGATTTTGTAACATCGGCTTTCAGCGCCATTGCTTCGATGCCCTCCTCGAGCAATACCCCTTCCGCTCCGGTATTCTTCTCCTCATTGCGGCCCACTATAGCCACCTTGGCGCCCGCTTTGCCCAAGCCCTTGGCAATTGCAAGCCCCAGGCCACTGTTGCCACCGGTTACAAGGACGACTTTTTCCTCCAGACCGAACTGTCCCAATAAATATTCGGTGGTTAAATTTGAATTATCCATTTGACTGATTGCTAACAGGGAATTGCGATATTGTCAATGGCATGTGCGTTATAGTTGACATA
>CAZDAF010000109.1:0-10567 GCA_964503115.1 uncultured bacterium | reverse complement strand
CCCCTTTTTAAAATTCTTTAGGGTATGCATGAGTTGTTTTTTTCGTTCTTCAAAAATATCATATGTCTGTTCGAGAAAAGCGCCTTCATCGATCACGCGTGCGTTGAGCGCCCACGTATCTTCGGCAAGCCCGAGCGTCGCGAACGGCCCGAGCTTCTTGGCGAGGTAGCTCGAATAGTAAACCGGATGGCTGATGGGCAGCGCCGGTGAGTCGGGGTCTATGTGTATCGGCGAGACGTAAAGCCCGAAGGGCGATGAGAGCGATTTCAGGTAAAGTCTTACCAGTCCGCTTGCTTCCACACCGATGCCTGCTTTGAAGTTTATCGCAATCCAGTCGCTGCACGCGCCCGCTTCCAGTTCGAGGTTTACATCGCCGATAGTTATATCCGCCGAGTTGCCGTTCGGCTTGATACTCAATGATACGCGCATCGAGTCCGCGCCTTCCACCAATGTGTTGGGTGGCCCCTCGAGTTCCGTCTCGAAAGCGTCTCCGTTGCGCCTGACCTCCGTCGTGACTCCACCCGCGTATATGCTAGCAGCGTTCGTATCGTCGGTAAAATAAGTAAAAGTCCCCTGCGTGCCGCGCAGATCGGGAACGCACATCGCGCTCAAGCTCAAGCCGTAGAACTTTTCCGGCGGAAAGGTTATCGGCACCCGCAGTACGGTCGAAAAGACACGGTTTTCGCCGAGAATCGTCCAAAACGGCTTGCTCTTTCGCAAAAGCCTCAGCTCCGGCTTGGTAAGCGGTATGCGATACTTTCCGAGCTTCAGTGTACGTCTCGACTCGCCGATATGCGCGCTTGAAAGCAGTGGCAGGTAAGTGCGCCGGTCGGGGGTCATAAAGTCGAATATATTATGTCGCGCCGGGTTCGACCCGGTCTGAAAGCTGCTCCACGCGACGGGGCTGATGGGAGGAGTGGTCGTCTGCAGGCGCAGGAAAGCTCCTTCTTGCTGCATGGCTTCGAGATTCGGCAACCGCCCCGTTTCGATCATACGTTCGCATCGCTCGGGGTCGAGGCCGTCCAGACCTACGACCACCACGCGGTCAACGGGACCGCCGCCGCGATAGGACTTTTTCCCGGTTACGGTTCTCCATAAAAGTCTTAGGGGCCACGTGAGAAAAAGCGCCGCCGCAAGAAAGAATATCAGGAAAAAAACGAGGAACGAACCCAAAAACGCAAAACCGGCCCCGGGGCCGATATAAGCAAACGCCGGATCGGATAACACTGCAACAAGTGCAACGACAATAATCACTGTTCTCAAAATGGGCGTCAGAGACAAACCGGCCTGTCCGTACTTGAGTTGTGACACGGATAAGCCTTCGGCGTATCCGTGGCACCCTCGATTTAAATCATATCCACACTTCCGGGAGAAGAACCTACATAATAATACATCACCGATAAGTTTTGGCATTACGATCCACCCCCGTTGATCGGCCCGGTAACTATATCGGCGAGCATGGTTATATTCACGTTCTCGGGCGTCGGAGAGACCGACCAGAAGAAAGCATCATCCCAGTTGTGCATTCCTTCGAGATCCGTTTTTCTGAAAACCTCGTCGCCCGAAACGGAAGCCTTCAGGTCAAATCCGTCCACCGGGGTCGCCACGACGTCCGGCGCGCTTTCGATCCGTGGGCCCGTATATATTTCGTCCGCAAGATGAACCGCCTGAATCACCTTTCCCCCCTCGTACTCGATAGCCGACAGTTTGGACTTCAACTCTCCAATGATTCCGTCGGCTTCCGAATCATCCACACATCCGCGAGGGTATTTCCCTTTACGATGCAAATAAAGTCGTCCCGGATCCATCGCGAAAACTTTCGTATCGTCGGTTATGTCCTCGATACCATTCGGTTCGAAGAAGAAAAGCGTAAGAATCCTTCCTTCGCAAGCCATGCATTAAGGTACACTTCTTGTCTGATTGCACAAAATCCATGGTCGCTGAGCATGAAGAAACCTTTGCCCGGCCCCGACTCGCCTGTCAACGCGAGGTACTTCTCATGCACGTGCTTGACGAAAGAATCCACGGCGTTGTAATAGTTCATCACCTTTTCGTGATACTCGTGATTTTCGTCCTCGATGGCGCTCCAGATATAGTGTTGCAGTCGATCCGTACCCGTGACGACCGCCTGGAAGTAATCCCATTGTTCTTGTTCCCACAACGTATCGAGCGCAGCCCGACGACTTTCGAGTGTTCTGTCCAACTCCACGAAAAGCTGCCGGCGATTTTTCCGGCATAATTGAGTATCGATGTCTATCTGGTAGTTGAGCCGTTTAATTTTGCCGATCCAGCTTGGAGGATAAACGGCCTTAACAAGCTCGATGGCCACAAAGCCGGACACAAGCACCCCCTGAATGGGTCTGGCGGGATAAGTGCCGGGTTGGTTGAGGACGATGCAGCGTTTACCCGAATCGCCGAGCTTGTCCCAGAAGGTCGGGCATTTTAAGTCCCGAAAAGCCGGAAATACCATTTCGTACGATCCCGGTTTCAAGTCGGTAAAGCCGTAAATACCGTGTGTGCCGGGGTCGGCGCCGGTCATGAAAGAAGGCCAACTTACCGCGCTGATCTCCGGCAAGGTGACCTTCATTCTCGAAAGATTTCCCGCGCCTGCCAGTGTACCCATGTAAGGCATAACCCCGTCCGCAGCCAGCCGCTCGAGAAGCGAATAAGGGAGTCCGTCGATACCGACGACTACCGCCCGGTTTCTTTTTCGGCGAAATTTATCAAGTAAAGCAACCATTATATGAAACAGGATTCGTTATCAATGCGAAGTTGTCAGTGCGATGTACGAAGTATTAAGGAATATAGCTTCGCACTTAGAACTTAGAATGTCGCACTTTGTTCTTCGGACATCATCAAATATAGCCCAGGTCGCGCAACCTCTGCTTGATTTTCTCCTCTTCCTCTCCCGAGTATTCCGAGTCGTCCAGTTTCGGGATGAAACCGAGTATTTCCAGCGTTTTGATTACTTTATTTACGCTTTCTTCGAGCGATTCCTCGTCGGTATGGCAAACAATTTCGGCATCGGTCGGATCCTCGTACGGATCGTCGATACCGGTAAAGCCCTTTATCTCGCCTCTGAGTGCTTTTGCATACAATCCCTTGGGATCGCGTTCTTTCAGAACTTCAATTGGACAATGGCACCAGACCTCGACATATCGACCTATGAGCTTGCGGTTTTCAGCCCTGATTTTCCGGTAAGGGCTTATGGCAGCCGCTATAGTAACCACATCATTGCGGGTTAGAAGGTTGCAGACAAAACCAATTCTCCGAATGTTGATATCGCGGTCTTCCTTGGAGAATCCGAGTCCTTTTGACAGGTTTTGCCGGACGATGTCACCGTCCAGTATCTCGACTTTTAATCCGCGTTCCAGCAACGCGCCTTCCACTTCACCGGCCAAGGTGGTTTTGCCGGCTCCGCTCAGTCCCGTGAACCAGAGTGTAAAGCCTTTCGTCATGTTCCATTCCTTCCTATTTTATTACTTTGCCGATCATTTCCGGCGGTGGGTCTATGCCGAAATACTTGAGTATTGTCGGCGCAATATCAAAAATTGAGTACTGCTGCGGCTCGGCGCGGTGACCGATGTCGGGGCTTTTCCAGATGAATATTCCGTCCTCGGCATGGTTGGCGTCGTCCGGGCCGGTGTCGTTTTCGTAAAGGTAAACAGTGCCCGTGCCGACGCTCCCCGCGCTACGCCAATCAAGATTTCCCAGATAAACCACAAGGTCAGGCGGCACGTTATTGACCTCCCGGTACACCTCTTCAGGTTTGAGCGCCCGGGTGCCTATATTGTTCCCCTTTTCATCCGTCATCGCCTCGAGCATTTCGGCCAGTTCATCGCGGAACTTATCGTAATCTCCCGGCTCTATGATGCCCTGCGGCTCTCGCCCCTTGACGTTGAAAAATATTCTGCTGTAGTAACCGCCCTCTCCCCATACCTTGGTTTTACCCCAATCGATCATCGAGTTTTTCATTCTTACGGGTTCGGTAGGGGTTTCCTTCAGAGTCAACAGGCCGTTTTTCATCAGCCACTCGTTTATGCATATCGCCCCGACCATACCCTTGGCCCCGTGGTCGCTGACGATCATAACGCCGGTTTCCGGGCCAAGCGCCTCGATCACACTGCCGATTTCGGCGTCCACCTCGACGTAGTAATCGTGTATGGCGTTTTCGTACGGGTTGCCGGGTTCGTAAAGTCTGTGGTTCTTGTCCATAAACCGCCAAAAACCGTGATGGATGCGGTCGACGCCCATCTCGACCATCATTGCGAAATCGAACTCATCCTTCGCGATAAAGTGCCTGAACGCCTTGAAACGCTTTCTCGTCATGAGATGTATCTGTTCGAGCAAGCGATCCTTGTCTTCGGTGCGAAAGTCTCGCACGTCGATCATGTAATCTCCACCTGCGGCTTCGTCGAGTTCGGATTTTATCTCGTCCGGCCAGGTGAATTGAACGCTTTTGTCGGGCGCTAAAAAGCTCGAAACCAAAACCCCCTGCAACGGTTTCGGCGGATACGTCTGCGGAACTCCCAGAATAAGCGATTTAAGCCTGTTGCGACTCAAGTGGTTCCAGACGGTTTTCGCCTTAACGTATCTGGCATTGGCGAAATACAGGTCTTCGTATCCCCACCCGGATCGATTTCGGAAACCGTAAAATCCCAACTGCCCCGGATCGCGACTCGTCATCATGGCTGTCCATGCGGGAACGGTTATTGGGGGTATGGTGCTTCGCAACGGGCCGTGTATACCCGCCCGAACTATCGACTTGATATTGGGCAGATCATCCAGCCATGCATCAAACACGAGCTGTGGCGTCGCGCAATCCAAACCTATAACAACAAGTTTCGTCATGGTAAATTACCCTTGTTGGCTATTGGGAATTGAGGATTTACTGTGAAGCATGGAGTATGGAGTGTAAAGCGTAAAGTATGAAATATGAGACATAAAGAACTTCGCATTGTTATTTAGCTTTATCTTTTCCCCGTGCAACTTTTCCGAAAAAAACTCTCTTATGTGAAAGATAATGTCTTAGGCCCTGATTGTCAAAGCCGGTGGGAGGTCTTTGAACTTATCAGTTCATCCAGTCTTTCAACTTGCCCTTCGAGTGTGAAGTGCCGTTCGACCTTCCGTCTGCCGGCCTTTCCGACACTTTTTGCAAAATCCCGATTTTTTAAAAGGCGCTCGATTGCATCGGCCAATGCTTCGGCATCGTCCGGTTCGACCAGCAATCCCGAGACTTCGTCCTCGATAAGCTCCGGGATGCCCGATATCCTTGTCGAAACGGTCGGCAAGCCCATCGCCATAGCTTCCATCAAAGCGACCGGTATTCCGTCTCTATCTTTCCTTGAATCAACGCGACATGCAAGCGCAAAGACCGTTGTTTCTGAAAGTAAATCGCGCACCTGATCCGGGTGACGGACGCCTTGTAAGCTGACTTTGTCCGACACGCCAAGCTCGCGAGCCATCGATTCCAACCGGTTTCTCCGGGGGCCGTCGCCAACTATAACCAATGATGGATTAAATCCGCGTCTTGTCAGTATAGCGGTGGCTTTTATCAGTAGATCAAGCCCTTTCAATTCTCCAAGACTGGCGACACTGGCAATCTTTCCGGAAACGTGTTCCTTCACCGGTGTATAGTCTTCAATGCAAACGCCGCAATGAACTATGCGAAATTTCTCCCTGATGCCTTCCCCTGCCAGGTTGACAAGCCGTTCTCGGGCATCTTCCGATATTGAAGCGATCCAGGTCGCATCACGCGCGTGGCCGGCGAGCAGCGAGCTTTGAATGTAAAGGGCCCAAGGTGCATGCAACGTGAAGCCGTAAGGTTTATCGGTCAAAACGTGAGCCGTATGCACGCTTATCAATTCGTGGCCCGTGGCGGGGGTGTGCATACATTGAAAGTCACGTTCTTCCTCAATCATCGACGCAAGCTGCACTCCCCGCAAAAAATAAATTGCCCTGTAAAAAAGGGAAAGCCCGTTCGTACGTTTTCCCGCCGCTATAATCCCAATCAGTTCCTTGAAATATCTCAACGGCCTCTTAAAAATCCATTTCACCTGCGCCCCTAATAACTCAAGACTGATATCCGATGGGAAGTAGCGTGTAATCGAAACGAGGTCTTCCAGTCCGTCGATTTGCTCGGGATTTTCAGGGCTCTTCATCGCAAAGACTTTGATTGTTCGACCGCGATCCCGAAGGCCCTTGACCTCACGATAAACGAAAGTCTCGGTCAACTTGGGGAATTCGTGGCAAATATAAGCCAACCCGGGGGATGTCGGGACGTCTTCTTTCATTAAAATATTTCTTCGACGAACTTAATTATGCCTCTCGCTATCTCGGGCCGGGTATATCGACTCAAAATTCTTTAGGCGCTACCGGCCCCTCGAAGCGTACATTCCGTATTAAGAGTATAACGATTATTGCAAACCCATTAACCCCATTGCAAGTATACCGCCCAAAAAAGTTTAATCGAGACCAGAAATATCAGTGCCCCTAAGATGCGCATAACAAGTCGTGGGTCGGCCTTGCCCGCGCCGTACCTCGAACCGGCGAACCCTCCGACGAGCACCACCGACCCGAGCACCGCCACCGTTTTCGGATCCACTGTACCGCCTCCGGCGAAAAACGCGCCCAACGCCCCGACGCTCGATACCAGTATGTAAGCGCTTGTCGTTGCCGCACTGGTCTTGACCGGCGCCCATTTGAAGCTCAATATCACCGGCCCGAGCAGAATGCCGCCGCCGATGCCCACTACTCCCGAAACAACGCCTATCAGCAATCCGATCGCAAGGCCGACAGGCCACGCCGGGCCTTTGATCGTCTGAGATTTCTTTTCATCTTTCTTGTCCGTTGCGAATAACATCCGCAAGGACACCCCGAACAGCGCCACCGCAAGTAGCAACTCGAAAAATTGCGCTGTTATGGGCAATCGCGCCCCAACTGCTGCGCCGACCGCGCCACCGACGAGAAACGGCCATGCGAAATTCAGCGAAAAGTGTCCCTTGGCACGAAAATTCATGAGACCGACGCCTGCCGCAAGCACGTTGAACGTCCACGCAAGCGGCCTCAATACGCCCGGGTCGGTGTTCCACAGCGCCAATACGCTCAGGTACGCAGTGCCTCCACCTAACCCCACACCAGCACACACTATCGTTATTATGAAAAATATCGGCGCGAAAAAATACCACGTCATACAGATAAGGTTCCCCATCGCCCATACGGGCAGGCTCCGAACGGGCAAATCCGTTGCAGCGCGTCAATCGCTTGTTTTAATAATCCCATTTTCAATTTCACATTGAAACAGTGTTGCGAAAATTAAGAATTGACCCGGCCCCTAATCCTGAAACAACTCCTCCTTTTTTACCCGTTTCATTTTCTTGTTTTCTTCGACAGCGTCGCGGCACGCTCCGAAAGCCGCGTCCCTGCCCGGCGCCGAAGCCGCCGCGACCATAATCACATCTCCTACGGCAAGCTCACCCATCCTGCGAACAAGCAGGAAGTCAGTCAGTTCGTGCTTTGCGCGGATTTTCTCTTCGATATCGTGCATTTCACCCTCGATGTCGCCGTCAGGGGCGAACTTTATCCCCGCCGTGTCATTGCCTTCGACAACCGGTTTTACCACCCCGACGTGAATAACCACCGACCCCGACCCATCCCGCGCCATCCGCTCGAAAATCTCACTCGCCTCAATCGGCTTGTCAGTTACCTCGATCATTTTTTCCTCCTGAAAATCTATATCCTTTTCAGAACAGCATTAACCGACAAAACAAGGTTGACGATTCACTGGGGTACAACGGGTATAACGTGTAAGTTTTCGTTGAAATCGAGAATTGTTCGCCTTGTTTTGCGCTTTAAAAAGCGATCATTCCATCGTCGGGTCTACTTTCGGCAATCCTTTTCCCTGCACGCACTCCGGTATTTTATATCCTTCGAGGCGGTACAGAGTGGGAGCGACATCCGCCGGTCTGGTCAGCTCGGAAAGCATCGTTCCTTTTGGCAGACCCGGGCCGCGTATTGCCAACAATGCAGGCTGAGTGCTCGGTCCGCCGTGCGCGCCAACGTGGACATTTATCGGAGGTATCGGGAGGTTCATCTTGCCCGCGCCGACATTCGCAAGCCCTGCGCCTATAAGGGGAAACTGGTAGTGCCGTTTTGTAAGCAAAAGTATATCCGGCCATATCAACCCACCGGGTTTGGGGTGCTCGATATAGTATTCGCTGTAAAGCTCCATAGGTGGGGTGATGTGTTTCCCGGTCACTACGTCGACACCCGTGCGCATCTCTTCTCTCGTCATAACGAACATCGGGCTTTCGAGCTCGCCGGTTATCGGGTTTTTCATGCGGTATTCTTCGAGCGCCTTTTCGAGTACGGGTATTATCTTCGGGGCATCGCGTCTTAAGTAAACCGAGCCGAGTTGAGAGGCCGTGAACACAAAATAATCCTTATCGGGCGAATAGCCTGTCTTTTTAAGTATTTTGTGTACGGGGGGGCCGTCGAAATAGCTGGTCTCCATGTTGTGGTCACTTTCCACGATCACGATCGATTCGTCGAAAGTGCCGCGCTTCTTGAGAAACTCGATGAGTCTCCCCAATTGCTCGTCGGCGCACTTAACATGGTTAATGATACCCTGTCGATTGGCGCTTCTGTTTATTTTGGATTTGTCATCCGATAAATCGTCGGGCGTGCCGCGGTCGCCCCACTCGTCGAAATCATACGCGGCGCCGTACATGTGCCCCGCTATATCCACGCCGCCCAGCAGTATGTAAAAGACGTCGGGATCCTCGTTGTTAACGACTTCGATTACCTGATCGACGGTATAAATATCCTCCCAAAGGTAAAGATTGGGATCGGGTATTTTCCCGAATTGTATTCTGATTGTCTTTTTTACCAAGTCGCTCTTGGGCGGCGGGTTCGGATACGAAGTGACGTAATCGGGGTAATTTTTCACCGTGGCAATACGGTTCAGCCCCATGGCCGGATTGCGGTAATGTTCGGGTACCCAGCTCTTGCCGGAAGAATAGGCTGTGAAGGCGTTCGGGTTGCCGCCGTATTCAGGGTCTTTAACGACGTTAAAAATATTGGTGACGGGCTTGGCGTCTTTACCCCAATACATCAAATCAATTGGCGTGGTCTTAATGATCGGTTGGCCTTCTTCGTCAAAACCGAACACAAAAATATTAACGCTGTACAGGCCCAGTCGTCCCGGATATGCGCCGCTGAGATACGTGGCGTGATTCATGTCGGTGGCGCTTATCAAATGAACCTTATGATTCGGGTAATAAGCGCTTTCTTTAATAAAGGAGTGGAGGTTCGGCATCAGCCAATCGCCCTCTTTCCCCAAACCGTTACCCTTGGCGTTCAACTTCAGATATTCGGCCCCCAGCGAATCAATGGATATGTAATAAATCTTATGCTTGTCCGTGGTTTCAGCCTCGAATGTTATTTCGCCCGATTTGCCTGAAGAGACGGTGGCTTTGACGGTAACGGAACCGACATCGCCCACCGGTAATTCCGATGAGGGTCTCAGCTCAAGCCTCACATAACGCTTTTCGCCCGGATCAAGCTTAACGCTCGTTTGGGCCAATTTTGCGTTCCATTCTTCCGGGACGCATGAAAGCTTCAAATCGACTGAAATGGCCTGATCTTCAGTATTAAGCAAGCGAATCATGTATGTTGAAAGGGATCCCGGTCGCACCAGGTGGCGATGGTAAGCGGGCGCAGCAACGGCGCTGGATGCGGCGATAAGCGTTCCCTCGGGCATTGTCGTCAAAACTAGTCTCTCCTCGCCCGCACTGCCCCACAATTTTATTCTAAGGAAAACAAGCAGCGCCGCGACAATAATAATCACTGCCAAAAACGCCCATAATACTCTTTTTTTCGTTTTACTCATTCTTTTCATCTCCTATATCTTCAGCGAAAATGCGACTTTTTGGCTGAAAAATTAAGTTCCATATCCAACTGCTCTTGCCTTATAGTTAACATGTTTTTCCGGTGGCGTCTAGCGAGTGTTTTTTCACGCAACTTCTATATTCGCTTTAATCTCTCCGGGGTTAACCTCATTGGGTCTAATTCCCCGTACCTTGTTGCTGCGAGGTGGTTCACCAAGCAACGGCCTGTCAGGAACCGCCGTGTACGGAACCGTACGCATGGTGGTAGGGGAGGACGGTGGCCGCGAGGCACTCTTCTGTTCGATAGGGGACATTTTTTCCTGTAGTGGGCATTTCTGTCACAGGTTTTGTCTCACAGCAGGATGGCGCGCCGAACTTGATTTACATAACTCATAGGAAACAAAAAAGAAAATTACGCGCAATAATAATGGGCATAACTATTGCATATACTAACCATGATGTTATGTAGTTAAAGCTAAGTGCGATCGAAAGCGGGGTGACAGAATTATGATTCATTTTGCCTGACCGAACTTCACAGGCCGGAGTGGTCATCCTATGTAGTAGGAGGTGCCGTGTTTCCATCTTCAGGTACACAGTGTATAAACCATAAAAAATAAGGAGGTCTCTAGTGTAGTGTATCGTAAATAAGGGAACATATAAAAATTTCTCGTGTCTAAACC
>CAZDAF010000108.1:0-10576 GCA_964503115.1 uncultured bacterium | reverse complement strand
TTTCCGTGCGCCGTAGGGGCGCAATTCATTGCGCCCGTAACGTGTGGGGCCACGCGGGTGGCCCCGACAGCTTGCTGAAGCGAAGCGGAAGCCCGTATGGGCTGTCGGGGTCCGAAGGACAAGAGGCTCGAATCCAAACTCACATACAACCTCTTGCCCTGCTTTAGCAGGGCCCGGACAGCAAAGCTGTCCAGGCCACCCGGGGTTACGGGGTTGCCCAACGTCGTCGTATTTATGAAATAGAGCACTAAGGGTTCTGTGAATTACCGGCCTTCAGCATTTCGAGTCGGCTTTGTGCTTTTGTGCCCCATTTATCGGGGTTTCTTTTAGCGCCCGCTTCGGCGGCGATTTTGAACCATCGCGCGGCTTCGGCGAGGTTGCCCGGTTTTTCGTTGCACACGCCCATCCTGTACGGCGCGAACGGCAGGCTCGGATCGATCCGATACGCCTTTTCATAATACGTCAGCGCCCGGCGGAAATTTCCGGCCCGGAAAGTCGCCCTTGCCGAGAAGAGGTAAAAAATCAGAAAATGAGGATATTGAGCTATCAACTCGTCTGAAATTTTTCTCGCTTCCGCCCAACGTTTGCCGTCCATATGAATGCGGCACAACGCTATCCGGGAGGTTTCGTAAAGGTACAATCTCTTTTTCCCGGCCAGCTCGATCTCCCGCAGCCCCTCTTTACTTCGATCCATCGAATCCGGCAGGAAGGGAGCCTTGGAAGCATAGATACTTCTGTAATACATGTACACTCCCAAACCCAACCTTGCTTCCCAATTGAGCGGCTCGACCTTTAGAGCCTTTTTCATGCTTTGAATGCTTGCATATCCTCGCACGCCGGCGGGGACATATTCATCGCGCCAGAGGTGGTATATGCCTTCGACGCCCTGGCTCGCGCCGACGAGTGTGTAGTACCACGCATTTCGCGGAGCTTTTTGGCGGAATTTTTCGAGAGCGCTGCGGTTGATCGCTATTACGCGTCGCATCTCGGCGTCCAGGAAATTCTCCTCGTTCTCGAGCATCCTTATTTGCAGCACCACCATGAGCGCCGTAGGGCCGGTCGGGTCGTCGGGCCGAGACCTTGTGAGTTTCCACAGCAACCGCTCGGCTTCGTCGTATCGGCGTTGCATTACCAGGTCGCGCGCGTCAAGCACGGTATCGGAAACATCGGCCGGCGCCTGGCCGGGGTAAACCGGCTCTCTCGGGAGGCGCGGCGGTTCTTCACCCGAATTAACAGCGGCTGAAATCCCCAGCGCCGATAAAACAAGAATAAGGGAAATCGCCCTGGGAATATACTTTCGCATCAATAATCTATCCTGAAATCCCCTTGAACTTCACAGGCATCACCGGCGTTGTACAAGACCAATCTACCTTCCAGGTCTCCTGCGACGGTGTGCGCATCGGCATCAATGGCGCCGTTGAGAAGCGCCATGCGCGTGGGGTTGAAAATTAGTTCGGAGATGCCGCCGTAGAATCTATCGTTGATCGCGGCCCCGGCGAGGGAGTTGAATTCGCCCGATGGGTCTTCATAAGTGGCAAAAAACGTTCCAGCTTGTAAAGAAATCGCCTCAATGCCTTCTATTGTCCTTAAGAATTCACCGTCGTCCGACGGATCGTCGCAATTGCTCGCTTCTCCCGTAAGGGTAAGCGTCCATTCGCCGGTGATGACGGGAAACTCGACCTCGCCTATGATGGTCATAAATACGCCGGATTCGGTGCACCCCAACGACAGGTCAGTGCCGTTGAACATGCCCATAAAAACCGGCGAATCCGAATCGACCGGCGCTCCAAGAGTCTCGATGAAAGTCCCGAGCGATTCCAACACCACCGTGAGGTAACCCATCACCACGTCCCCCGTGAGAAAATAAGTCGTTCCATCCACCTCGAACGATCCCAATACATTGTTTCCGTCTTGAGTGACGCCTTCGATTTCGAGCGGACTATGCGTCGCCAACCCCCTGCCGATAAGCGGGCATGTGCCTTCGAGCGAGACCAACACTATATTCCAGTCCCCCGTTAAATCCGGTGCATCACCAACGTCATCGGGGCGATCTTGCTTATCGACCCCGCAGGCGCATATCGAGATCGCCATGACAAAAAAGACCGGATATAAAATAGTGCGCATCTTCATTACTCCTTTACATCACGGCATGAGAGAACTGCCAAGACTCGGCATGGATGTCGAGCCGAGACCTGTAGATTGGGGACTGCTCCCGGTCGATGGGATAACCGACAATCCGCCCTGCGCCTCGATACCCATCGCCGGCGACGTTTGCGACCCGGCCATCGAAACGGTCGCTCCCGAAACATCGATATAACCCATTCGCGCTCTTTCGATACGCCCTCGGGATTTGTTGTAATCTATAAGCGCCTGCACTGCGGCGATCAGCGCTTTTGCGTAAGCCTCCTGAGCTTCGAGGACATCGCGGTTGGTGCTTATTCCCACCTTGAACTTTTTTTCTTCCGCCTTCATATTTTTCTTCGCCAGTTCGGCGGATTTCGCGGTAACCTCGACACGTTTGACGGCGGTTTCGAGATCGCCGATGAGGTTTTCGATGAAGACCTTGACGAGGTCGTGTGCCTTTTCTATTTGCAACAGGGCTTTCTTTTCTTCGAGCAGCGCGCGGGAATAATCGCTCCGCGCCATACGGTTGCCCAACGGATAACGAACCTGCAGGCCGACGCTCCATGCCACATAGCCGTCAGCGAACATCGACCCAAGCGCGTCGCCGTAATTGCCGTCGAAAGAGTTGGGCGGGTCGGTGATGGTAACGGTTTCGGTTATACCTATCGAGGATCCTGTCGGGTCGGGGATTATCCTGCCGGTCGGCATGACCCGTGTGGCGGGGTCTCCGGCGTTCCCGGCCAGACCGACGATTCCGACGCTGCCGAGCAGGTCCAATCGAGGCAGAAGGGCGTTTCGCGCCACTTTACGGGCAAGTAAAGCATTATGTATCTGGTACTCGAACGACCGGAGTTGAAAACTGTTGCGCAGGGCCTCTTTCCTGATTTTGTCGAAGTCCGGCAACGACTTGACCGGCACGGGCCTATCCATCGGAACCAGCGTCGCCGAGCCGATTTTTCCGTCGAGAGCGTTCATTACTCGAAGTAACTCCCTGCGCGCCGTTTGTATGGTGTTTTCGGCCACAAGCACTGCCTCTTCCCTGGACGCGGCGCTAGCCTCGGCCTGCAAAGTCGCCACCGGCGGCAATATGCCCGTGCGAACCTGCGTTTTGGTCATGTGGAGCAATTCCCCCGCCAACTGCCTGCTTAACCTGCTCACTCTGAGGTTTTCGCCCGCAAGCACCAAGTTCCAATATGCGTCCTCGACGTTGGAGACCGTCTGCAAAATCACTTCTTTGAGCGCGATTTTCGATGCCGCAAGATTGTTTTTCGCCACCTTTACCCGATACAGGTTCGGCCTTTTTCCGGCGCCTTGAAGAAGCGGATGCGTGACGGTGAATGCCAGCGCCGTCGAGTATTGGGGGTTGAGGTCCTGGAAGTAGGAATTGCTCTCGGTGCGCTCGTTTTGAAAATCGAGCCTCAACATTCCCCCCGTAGGCACAAGCGCTTCAAGGCCGACGTTACAGGTGACGCTTTCCTGCTCGCTGACGTCGGCGCCCAACAGCTGCGTACCGGCAGGCTGTTCCGTGTGAGTAAAACCGCTTTCCGCAACGACGTACGGGTCGAAAGTCGACCACGCGCGTGTCACCTCCCCGCGCGCCTGCCGGAGGTTCATACGCTCGATAATTATATCGCGGTTGTTGGCGAGCGCGGCCTCGATGCATTGAACCAGTCTGAGCGGCAATTCGTCGCCGCTCGCGCCCAAAACCGGCGAAAAAATCAACACCGCCAAAATTGCTATCATTGATACGGATGCTCTCCTTATTCCTGTACTCATCACTTCAGTCTCCTTGACTCACGAATTAAAATAGAACGTGGCAGATCCCCCCCGTACGGAAAGATGGCTCTCCATGAGTTGCCCTACACCATTCCCAAAATGGGATATAGTACGAACCTCATATCCACGCATGCGCGTAAACTCATCGACGACAACAGTCCCTTTCTGACAAACACCATACCAAGTATGATATTCGATATGAACGACCATATCACGCAATACCAGACTTGAGCGTCCAGCCGGGCATAATCCACAAACAGCAGTTCCCTCACCGAAAATGATGCTGCGAAAACAGCGGTAAGCACAACGGCCAAAATCGGCCTCCTGCCGCGAAACAGCCCCGCCGCAAGCGTAAGCACTCCAAACCGGAATACCATTTCCTTCATTACGGACACATTGAGCAGCAGCGCCACCGACCACAAGACGTTTCGGGGATAAAGATCGATACCCGTCTCAGCCGGAACTACCTGATAAAACGTACGGTCGTGAAGCAACCAACCTACGACCAGGCCGAAGAGCAGCGCGGGAGCGCCGTATCGATAAGCGATTTGATAGGCGTCCCTCGCCTTGCCGAAACCGGGCAGATTGTATCTTTCCGAAAGAAAAACCCCGATTATCGAGCACATGAATATCACGCCCAGAAGCAGTGAAAACTCGAAAGCGAAAATCGTCCCCGCTTCTCCGCCGACTCCCCAATCCCTGGCAATCGGCGCCGACCATGCACCCATGGACTGGTGAAACAAATACGGAAATGCCGCCAACGCCGTAACTATGCCCAACAGCAACCCGTTTCGTAAACGCCCCGCTACGTCCGTGCTTAACATGACTGCAAGGTATCACGCATCTTATTCCGAGGCAATTACAAGCGTTAAAAATGGGAGCGTTTCTTGCCACCGGCGGCAACGCCGGGGCG
Organism: uncultured bacterium; assembly: GCA_964503115.1. Taxonomy (GTDB): domain Bacteria; phylum RBG-13-61-14; class RBG-13-61-14; order CAYWKU01; family CAYWKU01; genus CAZDAF01. Next base: position 5,763 of record CAZDAF010000108.1, on the reverse strand, counting down.
CGAGCAGTGATGCCTATCAGAGTGAGCACTAAATTCACCGCGAGCGCAGTGAAGGTGCAGCACACCTGCCCCTCTATACTTCGAAAGAAAGTCAGGTTTTCGTGCCGATGGGCATTATAAACAAAGGCTTATCGGCGATTTTAAAAAATCACACGTCTTTTACGATGTGTGCTATTAACTCATTCCCATCTCGTCCTTATCGGTCTTCTATCGACTGTTTTTCGGAATTTGAGTTTAGGATAGCCAATGATCAGGACACTGAAAACTTCATGCCCCTCGGGCAATCCCAATTCCTTGATCAGCGGTTCATATGTTTTGGAGGCTCCTTCGAAGAGGCCGATGTAGGTCGTCTCGAGGCCCATGGTTCTGGCCAGCAGGCCCATCGTGGTTGAGGCGATCACGCAATTGTCTTTGGGCGCGCTGGTTTGCGACGGCGAATGAAATATTATGACCGCCGGGGCCTTGTGAAAGATCGGATCGTACCCCACTTTTCGGGCCAACATCAACCGGCCCCTGTAATTGGAGGTGCGTTGAATGTTTTCAGGTATCTCCTTCCCTTCGGCCTTGAGCTTCTCTATATGTTTTTCCACTTTCCCGCCGAGTTCGTCAAAGTAATCGACCGCCATGTCCGACAACTTCCGCCTTCTCTCGGGATTCTGAATGACCAGAATTTCCACGCTTTGGACGTTGCTCCCGGTCGGGGCGTAGCGGCAGGTATCGATGAGTTTTTCCAAAACCTCCCCGGGTATCTCTTTGTCCTTGAAATGACGATGGCTTCTTCGCTCGCGAATGAACCTTACGAACGCATCCGTATCAAAGCCGACGGGATCGTCGATTTGAATAAAATTGTCCATGTCCATTTTGTGGTGGACGATTGCGTCGGTCGGGCAGAGAGAAACGCAGTGGCCGCAGAGGTTACAGTTATTCTCGTCCGCCTGCGCTATTATTTCGTCGTCTTTTTTTCTAAAGCAAAGCGGGCACCTGGTGACGCAAAAACCGCAATTGTTACATTTGTCTTTGTCTATCGAAACCCAATTCGTCATTTACCTCTCTCCTTAAAATAAAAAAGCAAAGTATATAACCCGTACGGGCAGATCCCTCCTATCCGCACGCTCGCCCTTACGGGTGAAAGTAATATATCACAGAACAAAACTTAACTAAAACGCCGGCGCCGTAAGGAGATATCCCCTCTCCCTTGACGACGCTTATCATGGATGCCGCCGGGTTTGCGGGGGTTAATGGTTTGAAAAATGGCATTGAGCGTAGTAAGCTTCTAGAGCTTTTGTTATGCTGTTTTTCGGGGACATATTTTTATTTGTTTTTCTACCGCTGACCTTATTGGCGTTTTACGCTTTCGGGCGCCGGTCCAATGCGACGGGGCGGAAGTTTGCTTTACTTCTGGCGTCGTTAATCTTTTACGGTTTCTGGAGTTTGCGTCATGTGCCGCTGTTGCTCGGCGCGGCGGCAATACCTTTTATTGCCATACGCTGGATTGAACACAAAGCATGCAATGGCGGTAAACCCGGTGTCTTTCCACTTCTTTTAGGTGTAGTCGGCAATCTTGGTCTACTTATGGTTTTCAAATACGCCGGCTTTTGGGCGGACGTGTTTTTCGGTCTATCGCGCATAAGATTTTTCGATGAGGTATCGCCCGGCCTGCACTCGATAGTGCTCCCGCTCGGTATCAGCTTTTATATGCTTCAAGGAGTCGCTGCCGTCGTGGACAGGTGGCGCGCGGCCAGGGCGGGGGAGTTGAACGACCGGACTCCCGCGTTGGATTTTTTCACCTTTATGACTTTCTTTCCCCAACTTGTCGCGGGGCCTATAGTGCGTGCAGGCGAGTTGATACCGCAGTTGAGCGCGTTGCCGGTGGAATCGAACTCCCAGCGCGCGGCACGTGGATTGACCATCTTTTCGGTGGGACTGGCCAAGAAGGTATTACTTGCCGACTATTGCGCCCCGATAGTCAACGCTCTTTTCGACTCGAGCGCAATGCCGACGGCTTTGGATTCGGCTTTGGGCACTTTGGCTTACACGCTTCAGATATACTTCGATTTTTCGGGCTACTCCGACATGGCCGTCGGTCTTGCTGCGCTGTTCGGATTGGACATACCTGTAAATTTCAGGTCTCCTTACCGCTCCGGCTCGATTCGCGAATTCTGGCGCCGTTGGCATGTCACTTTGAGTTTTTGGTTTCGTGATTATTTATATATTCCACTTGGCGGTTCGCGCCGCGGAATATTGATCAATGCCTTAATTCTTCTGTCGGTTACCGGCGCGGCGGGGCTTTGGCACGGGGCAAGTTGGACTTTTGTGTTTTGGGGATTGTATCACGGCTTATTCATCCTGATTCACCGCGTCTGGTTGCGTTTCAGAAAGAAGTTCAACTTACGTGCGCCAAATGTCGTTATCTCGGTGGCGGCGACTTTCATAATCGTGTCGCTTGGCTGGATATTTTTCAGGGCACCTTCATTTTCAAGAGCAATCGATGTTTTCCGTTCATTTGCGCACCTCGATGGAGGTCTCATGCTGCTGGCGGGAATTTCGTGGATACAATGGTGCGTTTTGTTCGTCGCACTCGCGCTGGCCCTTTTCGCGCCGAATGTACATGATCTGCAATTTCGCCCGACACCGAGATGGGCTTACGCTACGGGCCTGCTGCTGACGTGCTCGATAGCGGGTGTAATGGTTTACAGCCCGTTTATATATTTTCAATTCTAGTGAGGAATAATGGAAGGACGACGTTTCATATATAGAGCACTGATTGCATGCGGGCTCCTCCTGGCCCTGATAGGTGCGATTAATTCGTTGGTTAACCCTTATTCCGAATATTCCTGGCAAATTATAATTCCGGCAAAAGTACCGACAAGAATCATTAAAAAGGAAGTGCTGGAAAAGGCCGAACCGCCGATAGGCGCGGTTATTTTCGGCAGCAGCCGAGTGGCGGAATTGGACCCGAGAAACATGATTCCCGGCGGGGATGGTATCAACCTGGCGATATACAACCCATCGATGGAAGACATTTACGCAATGTGGAAATACCTCTTGGAACTTCACCCCGGCGCGCCCGATAATTTAATTTTAGGCCTTGATATAGGCATGTTTCACCCCGGGCCGATGATGGAAGCCGGGCTGTATGCGATACCGGAGTTAAGGTCCCGGCTTTCATGGACGACATCCGAAAAAACCCGGCTTGAATATATAAGGTTTAGACGCCTTTTTCGCCTGTATGCCTTGGAGCATTCTTTTCGTATATTAAAAAGCGCTGCTTTGGGTCGGCGGAGTTTGATTAATTTTGATGAAAGGGGAATACCTTATATAGGTCGTGCTCCTACCGGCAAAGCCGAGCCCGGAGACAAGTTGGTAAAGCCACCGCAGAAAATTATCACGAAGCGTTTCAAGGAGCTACGGAAACGCCTTGTTTGGTTCAGGGAAATAAAATACCGCGACTTTGACGAGATCGGCACGAAAAAAATGAAATTGCTCGATGAAATATTATCGGAAGCACGCAATAAAAATACCCGTTCGTTCGTTTTCCTGACTCCCATGCATCCTGAAATGGTGCAACTAGCCGAGTCGATGACACCGTTGGACCGGTGGCGTCGTGAAGTCAAGGCATTATGTGAAAAGTACAAAATTGCTTTTATTGATCTTTCAGATTCCAGAGAAGTGCCTTACTTGCCTTCTTGGGCCTTTCTTGACGCCGAACATTTGTCAAGCGATGCGGTTAATGTGCTGGCAGGGAAATTGAGTGAGTTTTTCGCTAAAAATCCCCGGCATGATTGATGGGCTATAATGCAGGCGGTATTGAAATTGAACATAATCCGTTTTTTTACTTAACTACCATGTACTCGTGCGGGCCCAGAAGGTGCAGGCGCTTTACGTCGCCGGCCGGATTTTTGAGAACCGCGTTAAATTCCCCCAAACAACGGAAAAAAACGGGCCGCTTGACGAACTTGGTCACCGCCTTCCTGGCCCATGCCGGCAGTTCCGCCAATATATCGGTGAAATCGAACAGTTTCCGGCAACGGTACTCGCCGTCCAACGCGTAGCCTTGATCCCGGGTGTGAATGATAAGCCTCGTTGGATATTCATACGGCGTGTCGGGGCCTTTGACGAAATCCTTCGGGGTAAGGGTATAATTTTTAGTGGACAGTACCCATTTATTTCCGTGAGCCAGCTTGAGGGTAGGCAGCCGCTTCGATCCGTATTCCTCGTGCGAGATGCTTTCGAGCAGGCCGAAGAACCATCGTTTGTCCGGGGGAGTGCCGTCCGGGCTGAAGGTGCGGATGCTGTACAGGTACGGGTTTTGCCTGGTGGGCGGCATCACACTGAGACTTCTGTCGCTGTATCCCTGTCCGACCACGTTTAGAGTCTTGCCGGCGACTTTCATGGCGCCGGTAACGTCCGCCCATGGGCAATTGGTGAGGTAGTAGTTGAAAATTTTCTTGTCGGGTGTAAGGAATACCCATCCGTCGCCCGGTTTCCACGGCGGCAAAACGTTGCGATAGGTGAGGTCACAGTAGAAGCCCTCGAAGTCGTAATGCACGCGGTATTTCATTCCCCGCCCTTCGACGAAATTTTTGTCCCCTTTCAGATAGAGATAATCCGAGGCCATCTTGATGGTTTCTTTGTTTATCGCGTGTTTCGCCCAATGACGGGTACCGTCCGGCTCGGAAACGAGCGCGTAAATGCCCCATTGATTAAATGGGCCGTAGGACCATCCGATAAAGCTGGTCATGAATACCCATCCGGCGTTGAATCGAGACATAAAGAAAATTCCGTCGTTCTTGAATTGCTTGAAGCGCTTGTCGGTGAATGCGAGCTCCTCGTCCTTGATAGTAGCCTGTTCCGGGTTTTGCCAGTTGGTGGGGTGCTTGAGTATTCTTACGCCCGATGCGGCTAATATCACAAAAGGCACAAGCAGCCCGATGACAATATGCACGATAGCGTTTTTTTTCATGGATATATTTCCTTACAGACCGAAATTTCAGAAATCGAACGGTTTTGCCACAATACTGCGTACCTTTATGTCGAAGAATTTATGGGAAGGCGCGGTAGCGATAACAGCGACCGTATCCGCGCCCCGGCCAGTGCCGGCAACCGCCACTATATCGCCGGGACACGGCACCATGCCGGCGTCGGCAGCCATCGCAGCCATTTCGACGCAAACTTTTACGCCCTGGCAGAAAATCCGCAATGTGTGCGCAACAAGCTCCTCCTCGCTCCACCCGACACGGTTCTTGACGGCTTTGCCCAACCCGCGCAAAACATGCACACCGGTGTAGACCCGGTGACCGGCGGATTCTATTTCTTCGCGCAACTCGGGGTCGAACTCCTGCACACCGTCCTTGCCGAAACCCGTCGAGTGAGTGACCACGACGAGCTTTAAGCCCGTTTCCCGAACCGCCGTCAACGCTTTACGCGCAGTATCGCCTTTAGTGCCGGCCACCACAAGGTGCGATATACCGTGCTTCCTGGCGGTGTTTATCGCAATTTCCAACGCCTCGTCGGTATGCTGAGCTCCGGCTTTATCAAACATTTTGTCCTCCTTAACATAACAACTCTGTATTTATTCTTTCCCCTATTGCCTTCAGAGCCAAGTACTCTTAAAATAACTAATTATTATTTAACGGTCTAGGAGGGAGATGCTGAAAAATGAGTTTTTGGACGAATAAGAAAGTAGTGGTGACGGGTGGAGCGGGATTTATCGGTTCACATCTCGTCGAAGAGTTGGTTAAAGACGGCGCAAAAGTCAAGGTG
>CAZDAF010000107.1:0-10656 GCA_964503115.1 uncultured bacterium | reverse complement strand
CGAGCTTGTCCCGGAATCGGTGCAAGCTGATCTCAAAATAGACAGCAACGAGTGATGCCTTTGCGTCCTTCCCATGTCTCACATATCCGGTCCCATACTCTGCAACTTGCTTGCGCTACTCGGCAGCGGCATAGTGATTGTCGATTCCATGAACCCGGAAGTAATACTCGAGGCCATCGAGCGCGGTAAGCCGACGGTATATCACTGCGTGGGTACCATATTTAACTTCATGCTTTTATCCAAGAGTTTCTTGAAACGCGATCTCAGTTCGCTGCGCTGCATTGCGATGATGGGCGAACCTATCCCGTTATGGCTCATGCATAAGTACAATGAATTGTTGCCGAATGCTGCAATTCTACAGGGGTATGGACTGACGGAGACATCCCCTCTGGTCACACTCACCCCAACCGAAGAAGCTAATGATAATATGGGCAGTATCGGCAAGGTGGTACCGCGTTGCGAGGTCGCCATTGTGGACAAGGAAGACAAACCGCAACCGGCACGAGTGGTCGGAGAGATAATCACCCGTGGACCGCAGGTAATGAAAGGTTACTATCTCAATCCTGAAAAAACGGATGAAGTTATTCGAGACGGCTGGTTCCATACCGGCGACCTCGGATGGATGGACGAGGGCGGGTTCTTCTATCATGCAGGCCGCGCCGACGAAGTTATAAACACCGGCGGATTGATGGTATACCCGCCCGAGGTCGAGCAGGTTATCTCGCAACATTCGGACGTCATAGAGGTGGCCGTCGACGGCCCGCCCGATCCCAAGCGGGGACAGTTCGTTCGAGCGAGAGTGGTACTCAAGCCCGACTCAACCGTGAAGCCTTCGGACCTGATGGCATTCACCAAGCCGCACCTCGAATCATACAAGGTTCCGCGTAAGATCGAAATTGTCGATTCGCTCGCAAAATCTTCCACGGGCAAAGTGCAAAGGAAAGAAAACTCCGGCAACGGGCAATAATGAGAAAACGCCTTGTTTCACTGCTGCCGCTGATATTTGAAATGATAGTGGCCCCCCTCCGGCTCATGCCCATCAAATGGAGCAGAAGGCTCGGCGAAGCGGTCGGATCGGTGGCTTATCTTTTTCTTAGCAATCGCAAAAAAATCGCTCTGGAAAATCTCGAAATAGTCTTCAGCGACTCGGATGAGACATGGCGCCACCGTGTGTTGAAATCGAGCACACGCAAGTGGGGGTGCACGTTATTTGAAGTGTTGGTGTTGGTGGGAGGAAAAAGATTAGATGAAAGTGAAAAAAGCGTCTCAATCGAGGGAATAGAGCACCTCGAAGCGGCGCTATCCGAGGGGAAAGGCGTCGTGGCGGCAAGCGGCCACGTGGGAAATTTTCCCCTGCTCCTCTACACCCTCAATAAAAAGAACTACCCTACCGGTGTCATTATACGCTTGCCGGAAAACGAAAAGCTGGGCCCATGGCTTAAAGAGCTTATAGAGAACATAGGGATAAAGACACTGCCGGCCAGCCCTCGCATCGAGTGCGTGAGGCAATCGACAAAGGCGCTACGCGCCGGCGAAACAGTGTTCTTGCAAGTTGACATCAATGCAAGACATTCCGGGGGCGTACCCATCGAGTTTTTCGGATTATGGGTACCGACTTTCCCCGGCGCAGCGGTATTCGCGCAGCGTACCGGAGCGCCTTTGGTTCCCATGTTCATCATACGCGACGGGCCGGATAGACACAAGTTAATAATTCGACCCCCGATATACCTCGAACGCACAAAGGACAGGCAGAAGCAGGTATACGAAACTCTCGTACAGCTAACGCGCATGCTAGAAGACGTTATACGGGAACACCCCGAGGAGTATTGGTGGTTCCATCGCCGTTTCCGGAAAGCTTTCCGGGAACCACTCAAAGAGATTCCGGATTCAAATGATCAAATCGATGATTAACCCTTAACGATGAGAGTAACAAGTATGGGCGACCCGGACGGGCCGCCCTTTTTCGTAGCCGTTACAAGGGTATATTTCCGTGCTTTTTCGGCGGATTCGAGTCGCGCTTATTGCGCAACATTTTTAACGCCGTTATCACTTTGGGTCGCGTGGTCTCCTCTTTGATGACCTCGTCGATGTATCCCAATTCGGCGGCCTTGTAAGGATTGGCGAATTTCTCCCGGTAATCCTTTACAAGTTCTTCCTTCGCGGCTTTCTTGTCCTCGGCGCCCTTTAATTCCTTGCGGAATACAATGTTTACCGCGCCGTCCGGCCCCATGACGGCGATTTCCGCGTTGGGATAAGAAAAATTTATATCGCCGCGTATGTGTTTCGAGCTCATGACGTCGTAAGCTCCGCCGTACGCTTTGCGGGTAATTACGGTCACCTTGGGCACGGTACACTCGGCGAAAGCATACAGGAGCTTCGCGCCGCTTAGTATAATCCCACCATATTCCTGCTGGGAACCCGGCAAAAAGCCGGGCACGTCCACAAAAGTGAGGATGGGGATATTGAATGAATCGCAGAAACGCACGAACCGAGCGCCCTTTTTCGATGCGTCTATATCGAGGCATCCGGCCAGATGGTTCGGCTGATTCGCCACTATGCCGATGCTGAAACCGCCCATTCGGGCAAATCCGACCACCATGTTGCGCGCATAATTGGCATGCACCTCGAGAAACTTGCCGTCGTCCACCACTCGAAGGATGATGTCTCGAATCTCATAAGGCTTGTTGGGGTTATCCGGCACAACGTCGTTGAGTGCTTCATCCATACGGTTTACAGGGTCTGAAGTGGGCACGAACGGCGGATCCTCGAGATTGTTTTGTGGAATGTAAGACAACAGTTCCCGGATCAGCGCGAGGCAAGCGGCGTCATCGGGAACGGTAAATCCCGCCACGCCCGATCGAGTGGCGTGGCTCATCGCGCCGCCCAAATCCTCTTTTGTGATCTCCTCCCGGGTGACGGTCTTGATAACTTCCGGGCCCGTGATAAACATGTAGCTGGTTTTTTCGACCATTACAATAAAATCCGTGATTGCCGGCGAGTATACCGCTCCACCCGCGCAAGGCCCCATAATCGCGCTTATTTGCGGTACCACGCCGCTGAACATCACGTTGCGTAGAAATATATCGGCATAGCCGGCCAGGCTGACGACGCCTTCCTGGATGCGAGCTCCGCCGGAATCGTTTAGACCTATAACAGGCGCGCCGTTTTTGGCCGCCAAGTCCATTATTTTAACCACCTTCTTGGCGAATGCGCCGCTGAGCGACCCGCCGAATACCGTGAAATCCTGGCTGAATATAAACACCGTCCGGCCGTTGATTTCTCCATACCCGGTAATGACGCCGTCGGTGAGTATCTTGTTCTTCTCCGTACCGAAGTCGGTGCAGTCGTGCACCATGAACTTGTCCGTCTCGACGAAAGTGCCGGGATCGAGAAGATTGATCACCCTTTCTCGTGCGGTCATCTTTCCGGCTTCGTGCTGCTTTTTGATTCGAGCCTCGCCGCCGGCAAGTTCCGCTTCTTTGTTCATTCTCTCAAGTCGTCCCAAAGCATCCTTACCGCTCATCTCATTATCCTCCAAATAATCCTATTTTACTCGCAATTGTATTTTTAATTTAACCGATCGGAAGAGAGTAATCAAAAAAAACCGGTTTGAAAATGAGGCCTATGCATTTTTACGGCGAGTGAACAATCCAATATGGGCATGTATGAATAACCCAAAACGGATCGTATGCAACAATGAATCACTACCCGACAAATCTCAGCCCATAACAAGCTCGAACTGCTCAAGTTCCCGAATTCGATCTCGGATTTGCGCCGCCAGTTCGAATTCGAGATTCGACGAGGCTTCCTTCATTTGATCCCGCAGCTTTTTAAGCAGTTTATGAATGTCCCCCTTCGCCAACAGTTTTTCTTCTTCCTCGGCGTCCGTTTGAACGGTAATATAATCCCGCTCAAATACGCTATCTCGAATGGTCTGAATATCTTTCACCACCGTTTCCGGCGTTATGCCGTGTTTTTCATTGAACCCTGCCTGCTTATTGCGGCGTCGGTCGGTCTCTCCAATCGCCTTACGCATGGAGTCGGTTACCTTATCGGCGTAAAGTACCACCTTACCTCGAACGTTCCGCGCCGCCCTGCCGAAAGTCTGTATAAGCGACCTCTCGCTACGCAAGAAGCCCTCCTTGTCGGCGTCGAAAATAGCCACCAGGCTGACTTCGGGAATGTCCAGTCCTTCGCGCAGCAGGTTAATACCGATAAGCACGTCAAACAGGCCCTTTCGCAAATCGCGTATGATGTCGAACCGTTCGAGTGTGTGAATTTCGCTGTGCAGGTACCTGCACCTGACGCCGATATTTTCGTAATACTCGCTCAGGTCCTCGGCCATACGTTTTGTCAGCGTTGTTATAAGTACGCGATCTCCCATCTCGACCCGGCGCCGAATTTCCTCGAGGCAATCGTCCACCTGCCCCGACGCGGGCCGAATTTCCACCTCCGGGTCTATCAACCCAGTCGGGCGTATGACCTGGTCGGTTACCAGTCCGCCGGACCGCTCGAGATCGAAATCACCCGGTGTGGCGGAGACGAACATAACCTGTCCTACCCTCTCCCAGAACTCGTCGATGGTCAAAGGCCGGTTGTCCAGCGCGCTCGGCAGCCGGAAGCCGAATTCGACCAGTGTCTGCTTGCGCGACCGGTCGCCTCGGTACATACCCCTTACCTGCGGCACGGCGACGTGAGATTCGTCTATGAAAAGCAGGTAATTGTCGGGAAAATAATCCAATAAAGTCGGCGGCGGCTCGCCGGCGGCGCGGCCTGTAAGATGCCTCGAATAGTTCTCGATACCCTGGCAGTACCCCATTTCGCTGAGCATTTCAAGGTCGAAATTCGTCCTCTGCTCGAGCCGCTGCGCTTCGACGAGCTTCCCTAAATCATGCAATTCCTTCAACCGCTCTTCAAGCTCGACGCCTATGCTCTCAATGGCCCGCTCGAGTTGATCCTGCGGCGTGACGTAATGGCTGCCCGGGTAGACGACGACTTTTTCGAGGGATCGAGTCGCCCTGCCGCGCAAGGGGTCTATCTCGCGTATTGCCTCGACGGTGTCTCCGAAGAACTCAATGCGTATCGCGCGGTCTTCTTCATATGCCGGAAACACCTCGACCACATCGCCGCGCACCCTGAATGTGCCGCGATGAAAATCCATATCGTTGCGCGAATACTGTATCTCGACGAGCTTGGCCAGCACGGCGTCGCGGTCGTAATCCTTGCCTTCTTCGAGTCGGACGAGCATTCCGTGATACGCTTCCGGGCTGCCGAGGCCGTAAATACAACTCACGCTGGCCACTATTATCACGTCGTTGCGCTCGAGCAGTGAATAAGTCGCCGCATGGCGCATCTTGTCTATTTCCTCGTTAATCGAGCTATCCTTCTCTATATAGGTGTCGGAAGTAGGTATGTAAGCTTCCGGCTGGTAATAATCGTAGAATGAAACGAAATACTCGACGGCGTTGTTCGGGAACAGGCTCCTGAATTCGCCATATAACTGCGCGGCCAGCGTTTTATTGTGAACAAGCACCAGCGCCGGGCGATTGACTCGAGCTATAACGTTCGCCATCGTGAACGTCTTCCCCGATCCCGTAACGCCCAGAAGCACCTGGTCGCGCACCTCGGCTTCGAGGTTCCCCACAAGCTCGTCAATAGCCTGCGGCTGGTCTCCCTTCGGCACAAAATCCGTCACAAGCTCAAATTTCGACATTGAATAAACCCTAACTTATTGAAGATACCATCGCCCAAAATACACCACAACGCAGACAGGAGAACCAAAAAGAACTTGGCTTACATCTTAATTTAAGGAATAATGAATCATTGACGTTACGCCTCCGCGCCAGTAACCTCATTAAATCAGGATATGAAATTACCGCATCGGATAAAGAAAGACCTGGAAGCTGAAATACGCGGCGATGTCGTTATCGACGATGCGGTGCGGCACGTTTACGCTACGGCGGCTTGTATATACCGGATACTTCCCTTGGCGGTGGCGCGACCTCGGGATGCCGACGATGTGGCTGCCGTGGTTCGTTACGCCGCTGAAAACTCGATCCCCATCACCCCTCGAGGCGGCGGGTCGGGCGTTGCGGGCCATTCCGTCGGCTCGGGAATTATTCTGGACGTCGTTCCTTACATGAGATCGATCCTCGATGAGGGCGACGATTGGATCGATGTCGAGCCGGGCATTGTATTGGATAAGCTCAACGCTCATCTCGCTCCGAGAGGCATGCGCTTTGCGCCGGATCCATCGAGCAGCCCCTACTGCACACTGGGCGGCATGATCGCCAATAACTCGAGCGGCGCCCGGCGGTTGAAGTTCGGTTCGATCAGGAATCACATCGCCGGCCTGGAATTGGTCACCGCGTCGAGTTACCCCGACGCGGGGCAAGTGGTCAACACCGACTCCGACGAGCCTTGGGTAACCGGGATCAAAGAACGGCTAAAGCGGATAATCAGCGTTAATCGAGAGATAATAGACACTTACAAGCCCAAGGTGACGAAGAATTCGAGCGGGTACGAACTTTGGGACGTTTTCGGCCCGGACGGCAATATCGACATCGCTCGAGCTATAGTCGGCAGCGAAGGCACTTTCGGAATTGTGACTCGTGCGCGGCTGAAAATATTACCGATCGCGCCACACAAAGGCGTCGTGATGATCGCCCTGCCCGATCTCGAATACGCGACAGCGGCGGTGCCGTCGTTGCGTGAGACCGGCCCTTCCGCCATTGAAATCCTCGACGATTCTTTCCTCGAAATTCTAAGGAACTATCAGCCTGATATGTCGGCGCTGTTGCCACCACGCGGTCATTGCCTGCTGCTGGTCGAGCATGAAGCTGAAAACGAGGATGAGTTGCGAGCCGGCACCGAGGCGACGGAGCGCGCTGCGCGCAAGGCGGGAGCGTCAAGCGTCGAGTCCGCGCTTGACCGTGATGGCGTCGAGCGACTCTGGTACATACGGAAGGCCGGCAGCCCGATAATCAGCTCGATGCCCGGCCCGAAACGGCCCGTCCGGTTCGTCGAGGATATGGTGGTTCCGCCGGAGCGTTTCGCGGACTTCGTATCGAAGTTCACCGGCATCCTGCGTAAATACGATTGCGTCGCGCCGGTGATAGGACACGCGGGCGACGGGAACGTGCATGTTAATCCCATTCTCGATCTCACCGATCCTGCCGCCGGGAGAACACTCAAGCGCGTGGCGGATGAGGTCTATGGCCTGGTAAACGATTTCGACGGATCGCTATCGGGCGAACACGGCGACGGGAGGCTTAGGGCGCCGTATTTGCGAGACCATTTCGGCCCCGTATACGGCGTTTTCGAGGAAATCAAGCGGCTTTTCGATCCCAAAGGCGTACTCAATCCTGGAGTTATCCTTGGCGACGGCGATATAACCGACTACATGCGGCCCGTTCCTCTTTACATCGATGTCGGCGGAGGACTGGACAGACCGGGTCTGCAAGAGAGCCTTGATCGCTGCCACGGCTGCGGCCTGTGCAGATCGGTTTGCCCGATATTCGAGGTCACCGGCCTTGATGAATATTCACCCAGAGGGCGCGTGGCGCTTTCGAGAAGTCTCGCTCGAGGCGAAATAGGCAAACTCCCGGCACAGCGCGATCCGACACTGCGGAGACTGTTGGAAACCTGTATCGGCTGCGCCAGGTGTGATGCCGGTTGCCCCACGGGCGTTGGCGCTCCGGCGGTAATATCGAATACGAAGGCGTGCTTCGCACCACCTGCACGGATCGGCCTTGCCGATACGATGCTTGCCAATCCGAGAAGATGGATGCCGGCGATTGCTCGGTCGGGCGCTGTCGGGCAAATGCTACAGCGACTCGCTCGACCGGCCACGGCAACCGAGCCGGTCGCGCGGGCTTTGGGGCTAAACCCCGGCAGACCCGCTCCGATAATCGGTTCGCCGTCCTTGAAAACGCTAACAAAGCAATTTAACCTAAGTAACTCTATATACGATGTTATTTATTTCCCCGGCTGCTATGCGACATTTGTAGATCCCGAGGAGACGGGAATCGCAACTATTCGGGTTCTCGAAGCCGTCGGCATGAAAGTTTTTGTGGCTTCCTTTGCCTGTTGCGGGTTGCCGATGTCGGCTGCCGGGGATCACGATGGCGGGCGCGAGGCGCTTGCGGCGGTAATCGAAGCTATCGAATCGGCGCGGAATGTGCCGATTGTAACCTCGTGCCCCAGTTGCGCAATGATGCTGAAGGGAGGAGCTTTTGGTATCGAGCCATTACCGGGACAACAACAAATCGCAAGCAGAGTCGTCGGAATCGAGGCTTTTCTATTGGAAAACCTCAAACCGGATCAAATGAAACCTCTGAAAATCACATTAAAAGCCGCGCATCATGTTTCGTGTCACCAGCTTCATCTGGGTGATGGGGAGTCGGCGAGAGAGCTTCTCGGCCTGGTACCCGGACTCGAACTCGATCTCTTGCCGAACGCATGTTGCGGTATGGGCGGCACATTCGGGCTTCGATACCGCAACCGTGAATTCGCCGGTGAAATGGGAAAAACGGTGCTTGATGCTTTGAAAAGTAGCGATTCACAGGTCGCCTTGAGCAGTTGCGGTTCGTGCAGAATAGCGCTTGCTACCGTTTGCCCTACCCTTCATCCTGTCTCGGTTATTGCTCAATCCATCGGAGTGGAGGAAAAATAAAGTGATCTCCCATCTGCCTGACGAATATCGTGAAGCGCCCGAATCCGAACTTATCGAGAGAATTCATAAGGTTAAAAAACGGCTTGGGAGCGAGTTGGTTATCCTTGCCCATCATTACCAGCGTCAGCAAATTGTGGATTTAGGCGATTTTCGCGGCGATTCCTACAAGCTTTGCGTGGTGGCCGCCGATCAAACTGAAGCGCGCTATATCGTCTTTTGCGGTGTGGAATTTATGGCCGAAAGCGCAGCCATTTTGGCTCGTGAGAATCAGACGGTTTTTCATCCCGACTTCGACGCCGGCTGCCCTATGGCCGATATGGCCGATCTCGAAAGCGTCGAGCGGGTTTGGGCCGATCTGTCCGGGATTACAGATATTTCACGTATAATACCAGTTACTTACATGAATTCCGGCGGCGACATCAAGGCATTTTGCGGCGCGAGATCGGGGTGCGTGGTTACCTCATCGAACGCGCCTGCCGGATTCAGGTGGGCCTTCGAGCGGGGCGATAAGGTGTTGTTTTTCCCTGATGAGCATTTAGGCACGAACTCCGCTTATAAGCTGGGGATACCGCCGGAAGAGATTGTGGTGTGGGACCATGCCGGGGAACTGGGTGGCGCCACACCTGAACGCATCCAAAAAGCTCGCGTTATCATCTGGAAAGGATATTGCCATGTGCATACGTGGTTTACAACCGAGCATGTCCGCAAGGTAAGGGAAGAACATCCCGATGCGCTGGTGGTCGTACATCCGGAATGCCCCAGAGAGGTGGTGGAGATTTCCGATGCGGACGGAAGCACCGAGTTTATAATAAAATACGCCCGGGAAGCTCCCGCAGGCGCTCATATCGCAGTAGGCACCGAATTTAACCTGGTCGCAAGGCTCGCCGAAACTCACAAGGATAGAAACGTCTTTGAGCTATCGCACAGCTTGTGCCCGAATATGCATAAAATCAACCTTAACAACCTCTGCTACACTCTTGAAAACCTGCCGGAAGTAAACCGGGTGGAGGTGGATACATCACTCAGACAGGACGCCCGAAAGGCGCTCCAAAGAATGCTGGAAATAAAGTGAACTCGAGAACAAACAGGCACGGGGCCGACCTGCACATACACACCACTTCCTCGGACGGTACTTATAGCCCCGAGCGAGTGGTTTCCATAGCCGTTCAAAAAGGTCTTGGTGCAATTGCCATAACCGACCACGACAGCGTTGGGGGCGTAGAACCCGCCCGCGCCGCTGCCGTTGGGAAAGATATCGAAGTGGTTGCAGGCACCGAGCTTAGTTCATACATCGGTGACCGGGGAATACACGTGGTAGGGCTCTTCATTGATGTTCAGGACGCTCGGCTGATCGAGCACCTCGAGTTTTTCCAGGAACACAGGCGTCGTCGAGGCGAGGAAATAATCAAGAAACTCAATAAGTTAGGCATCAACATCTCGATGGAGGATGTGTTCGCCATAAGCGGGGCGGGCAGCGTGGGAAGACCTCATGTGGCGGAAGCGCTGGTTAAAACAGGCGTTGTCAGCAACTTCGGAGAAGCATTTGAACGATATATCGGTGATGGGAAGCCTGCCTATGTTCCCAAGTATAAAATCGATCCCGGCAAAGCGGCGGAAATTATTCATGCCGCCGCCGGTGTCGCCATACTTGCTCATCCCGGTATAAGTACCCGTTCCAATTCGGAAATCCGCTCCACGGTAGCCATGGGGCTGGACGGTATCGAGACCTTTCACGCAAAGCATACACCGGAACAAACCGCACATTTCACAAAATTGGCAATGGATGAGGGATGGCTGATAAGCGGGGGAAGTGATTGTCACGGCGAAAACAGCGATTATTCTGAAATAGGAGATTGCACAATAAATATGCAAATGCTGGAAGATTTAAGGAACTTTAAGACGTCTAATAACATCAAAAAACAGTAAAAAGAGTAATTTCGTGTTTGAAGGTATTGACAACGTTGAAAAAATACTATATAATT
>CAZDAF010000106.1:0-10701 GCA_964503115.1 uncultured bacterium | reverse complement strand
CCTCTCGGTGATCCCCGTATCATTACCATCAAATGTAAAAAGATTCTGGCCGGCGAAACGCCCGTAATTAACGGAGACGGAAAACAGACCAGGGATTTTGTTTACGTAGAAGACGTTGCTCGTGCGAACCTTATGGCTTTGGAATCCATCATAAATGGAGAGTTTAACATTTCTACGGGTATCGAGACCGATATAAATGAGCTTGCCCGGCAGATTGCCCAGGTCTCCGGCCGTTCGGTCGAGTTTCGTCACGGTTCCCCTATGCCCGGTGAGCAAATGCGCAGCGTTCTGGATCCAACTCTGGCAATGGGAACGTTCGGATGGAGACCGCAAATATCACTGGGTGAAGGACTTCGTAAAGCGTGGAAATATTTTCTTGATGAGTCAAATTCAACATGAGGAAAACAATATGGGAGAAAAGATGATATCAATGAACAAGCGGTTACTCATTATTATACCCCTGCTTATTCTTATATTTGCGGCGGTGACGTGTAAACGAAAACCGGCGGTTCGACCGGTTGCAATAATTGGTATGGACGGCATCGAGTGGCGCATTGTGCGTAAAATGATTTCGGAAGGCGAATTGCCGAACTTCAAGAAAATCATCGAAAACGGCACTTCCTCGGAAATGAGCACACTCAAGCCGATGCTTTCCCCCGCGATATGGACCACCATTGCGACGGGGGTTCTTCCCGAAACGCACGGTATCACGTGGTTCATGGTAAAGGACGCCAACGGCCAGATGATACCTGTTACCAGCGCACAGCGGCGTGTCAAGGCATTGTGGAACATTGCTGGTGAAAACAAAAGAGATGTGGACGTCGTTGGATGGTGGGCGACTTGGCCGGCGGAAGTTATCCGGGGTCGAATGCTCAGCGATCACATGGGTTTTCACATATTTGCCATCCAAAGCGAAAAGATAGACACGGATGTCGGGAACACGTATCCTGAAAATCTTTGTGAAAAAATTTCCTCGAAAAACATAGATCCTTTTGATATACCGCTGTCGGAAATCAAGCGATACATGAAAATTACCGACCTCGAGTACAATGTTAGCGTAGACATGGATGCCTTGTGCGCGAGGCCGGAATATAAGCAATGTCTTTACTGCAGGGGTGTCAGTGACATTCCGTTTTGCCATTTCAATCCGTTGCATCATTTCCTCAGGGCGCTGGCCACCCTCGAAAGCTTTTCGGGCATGAGCCAGTATTTGCTTCGGGAAAAACAACCCGACCTGTTCATGGTCTATTTCGAGTGGGTGGATGTCGTCTGCCACCAATACATGAAGTTCACTTCACCGCGCATGGAATGGGTTACCGATGAGCAATATGCAAAATATAACGAAGTGATCAAACAGACCTATGTCCGTCAGGATGAGGTGCTTGGCGAGTTTCTTGCCGCCTTATCTCCCGACACAAACATTTTAATTATGAGCGACCACGGCTTCAAGATAGAAGACGAACGACTTCGCGAGATGCGAGTCACCACGGTTGCCAAGGCGCACCTCTGGCATCACGAACCTGCGTTTCTGGCGATGTACGGGCCGGACATCCGTAAAGGCGGTAAACAGATAAGAGCTCGAGTTCAGGATATAACGCCCACCGTGCTTGCGCTTATGGCGTTGCCCGTAGCGGAGGATATGGACGGTGGAGTGCTCAAGGGAGCTATCGAGCCGTCGTTCCTGCAGAAGTTCCCGATCAAGCACATAAAGACATATGAGTCCGAAGGGAAAAAGGTCGAACGTGTCGCATCCGCAGAGGACGTTTCGGGTAGCAATATAGACCCCCAGATAAAAGAACGTTTGATGGCCTTGGGATACATCGGTGATGTTGACAACAGCGGCCTAGAAGTCAATCGCGCAAGGCTGCTCATGGATAAGGGCAAGTTTGATGAGGCAATCGAGGTAGTCGAGAGCGTTCTGGCGATTGACCCCGACAATATAAGGGCCATTATAATGTTGGGAGATTTATATCTTCAAATGAAGCGTTTTGATAAAGCCGCCAAGGCCTATTCGAGGATTGAGGATGTGTCCCCCTCGAAGCTGGGCCCGAAATCGGGGCCTATTGTTGCCAATATAATCGCCAACTGGGGCATTGCGCTGATGAATATCGGCGACTTCCAAACTGCCGAGGAGAAATGCCGGCAGGCCGTTGTGCGTAACAGCTCGAACTATCTCGGACATTTCTGCCTCGGACGTATTGCGGAAGTGCAGCAACGGAACGATGAAGCGATAAATCATTATAAGGAATCCGTCAGACTCAACCCCATGAGCGGCGAAGCGCATAACAATCTCGGAAACTGCTACCTGCGCAAAGAAATGTTTGAAAAGGCCATCGAACAATACAAAAAAGCGGCAGAAGTAAACCCGGCTCACGTCGAGTGCCACCATAACGCAGGCATCGCTTATTTGAAATTGGGAAAGCCGGAAGAGGCGGAAAAGGAATTCAGAGCCGCCCTGAGGCTGAACTCCAGTCTTGCGCCTTCGCTTGTGGAATTGGGAAGTGTGCTTATGGAGCTCAAAAAATATCAAGAGGCTGCCGATACCTTCAGGAAACTGGCGTCACTCCATCCTATGAATCCGGCTCCGTTGGTCAGAGCGGCCGGAGCGGAAATATCCGCCGGCAATCGCGACACCGCGATACAGTTGTTAAAAAAGGCTCGAGCGCTTAACCCTGTAGCAACTGACCAGAGAGTAATTTCCGACCCGTTGTTCAAAGATATAAACCCTGAGCAGTTGAGGTGAATTTCACCGGGGCTAGTCTGTTTCGTCTTTGTCCGAAGCGTACGCGACCCTCTCTTGGTCTTGTGTCATCGAGCGGATATGTGCGGCCAGTTCTTCGATTCCACCTAATTCGCTTTCGGTACGGCGGGCTCCTTCGAGAGTTTCCTCCGTGCCGGTAACGACGTCTTTTAAAGTAAGCAAGGCCTGTTCGAGACTTGTCTGCTGTTGTCGACTGCTCAGGTCTATTTTACGGGCCAACTCGCTTGATGAGACCGCCATCTCGTTGATTATATCAAAGCTGGTGCGTATATCCCGAACGAGACCGACGCCTCGGATAGAGCTTTTTTCACCCTTGGCGGTCAATTGTGACGCGCGAGCGGTGGCGGTATTTATCTCCTCCATAATGGTTTCTATTTGTTTTGCGGAGGAGCGGCTTTTTTCCGCCAGACGGCGAATTTGTTCCGCCACGACGCTGAACCGTTGACCTTCGCCACCGGCGCCGGCAGCCTCGAGTGCCGCGTTAAGACTCAACAGATTAGTGCGCTCGGCTATTTCATTAATGGCCTTTAGCGCATCACCAACCCTTTGAACGCAACTCTCGACGTCGTAA
This sequence comes from uncultured bacterium, assembly GCA_964503115.1. GTDB lineage: Bacteria > RBG-13-61-14 > RBG-13-61-14 > CAYWKU01 > CAYWKU01 > CAZDAF01. The sequence continues at coordinate 7,369 of CAZDAF010000106.1, read as the reverse complement.
ATGGCCTTTGCAATTTCAGAAACTTGTCCCTGCAGCGCCTCGATGCCCTGGACGGTCTGAGCGCTCCGGCGGATTCCGTCTTTCGTGGCGGACAAGACCTTCGATACCGAGTCGTCGCTTTTATCCGCCGCCGTAGCTACCTGCCGCGCGGTATCCAGGATCATGTCGTGCGTGCTTTCGACCTCCCTCATCATTACTGCCTGCTCGGTAGCCCCGGAAGATTGTTCCTGGGCTATGCCGAGTATCTTCTTAGTGGTTTCGAGGAGTTTTCCCGCTGAGTTGTCCAGACCTTCCTGAATTTTTTCCATGATGAGTCGATTTTGTTCGAGGCGTTCGGCCATGATATTAACTGTGGCGGCGAGCTCACCCACCTCGTCATTGGTTATAACATTGGCGCGCTCTTCAAACTTACCTTCGGCCATGTGCGCAGTCGTGTCTTTCAGGCGTGTGAGCATTGTCGTTATGTCGCGAGCGGCCAACACCGCCAGCATGGCCGTAAGCAACAACATCGCAGTCGATAAAAGCACGAAGTTGGATGCAAGGCTGCTCGATATGCCTTCGGTCGGAAAACGTACCATTCGAGCATATCCCACCAGCGCCATGTAAACTACGTAACCGAGGATCATGGTTACAAAAGCGATTGATATCTTCCAGCTAAGGGGCATTTCGATCCCGATCTTTCCCCCTCGGGAAATGTTAGGGCTCAACTCGCAGGTCAGGTCGATGACCGGGCGGGTGATAAGGTTTGTGGCGTAAACGGAAAGCGGGATATTTAATGTTCCTCCGATTAATCCTCCCAGCATTCCGAAGATGATGTCGGTCGAATCGAATCCAAGCGGACGCCTGACGAAAAAAATCGCTATAGGCGTCGGTATAACCCAAAACAGTAACGAGATCAGGGCCACGATATATGGAAAATTTATCAACTGATGTTGAACGCGTTCAAGCTCTTCATCGCTGAAGGAATCGCCCTCGTCGTATCGACCGAGGAATTTCATAAGCCATCTGCCGGAAAGGGGAATGGAGACTGCGAAACACGCCAGCAGTACCGCTATTACAGGTAGGCCGTATTTAAAAAACAGAAGCAGCTTTTCAAAATCGAGGTCCAGGGTCATATTGATGTAGGCGACAAGGATGCACGTCTGAAATGTCCCTACCAGGGATATTACCAGCACTGCCTTTGGCATGAGTCTGATGATGCTTTTTAACGCCATTTTTCGCTCCGGATGCCTGTTCCATCCATAAAACAGGTTGATTCAGGTGTAGTTGATGTTATACTCGAATATCGATTTTGAAAAGGGAAACCTCATAGCTGATGCACGATCTTAGATATTTAGCAGAAAACAGGCAAGAAGTCGAAGAGCGCCTCGCAACGAGGGGAGAGGCGATTTCGTTGGCGAGATTGCTCGACGTGAACGAAAACCGGCGCAAAACCCAGGCTGAACACGACGAATTGAGGGCAAGGCAGAAAGAACTGGGAAGACTTATAGGAAAGAAAAAATCCGATGGGGAAGACGCCGGCGAGCTTATCTCAGAGATGGGCGATTTGCCGGATAGAATAAAGTCCCTCGACGCCGAAATGCGAAAACTGGCCGAAGAAGCGCGAGATGAACTACTCGTTATTCCTAACGTACCTCATGAAAGCGTGCCTGTGGGAAGAGGCGAAGAAGACAACCTTGAGGTACGCACGTGGGGCGAGGCGCCCAACTTCGACTTCGAGCCGCGCGACCATGCCTGGATAGGCACGCAGTTGGGAATACTTGATTTCGAGCGTGGTGTAAAAATAGCTCGAAGCCGATTTACACTCGAGTGGAGAATGGCGGCTCGTATGGAGCGAGCACTGATAAACTTCATGCTCGATTTGCACACTCGGGAGCACGGTTATATCGAAGTGTTGCCCCCTTTTATGGCCAACCGGGCATCGTATATCGGCACCGGCAACTTGCCGAAGTTCGAGGAAGACCTTTTCCGGATCGAGGGTACCGACCTTTATATGGTGCCTACGGCGGAAGTTCCGGTCACCAACATACATCGCGATGAAATTCTCGAACCCGGTTCGCTACCGCGATATTATGCCGCGTACACGCCTTGTTTTCGCAGTGAGGCGGGAGCGGCGGGGAAGGATACGAAGGGACTTATCAGGCAACACCAGTTCAACAAAGTCGAGTTAGTGAAGTTCGTCGAGCCGGAAACGAGTTATGAGGAACTCGAAAAACTCACCGCCGACGCCGAGGAGGTGCTTAAAAGACTGGAGCTGCATTACCGGGTGGTAGTGCTTTGCACCGCCGACATGGGGTTCAGTGCGGCCAAGACTTACGATATCGAAGTTTGGTTGCCGGGGCAGAACACGTACCGAGAAATAAGCTCCTGCTCGAATTTCGAAGCGTTCCAGGCGCGGCGGGCGAACATACGTTACAGGCCCGATGCGAAATCCAGACCGCGTTTTGTGCATACTCTTAACGGATCAGGTATCGCCGTCGGAAGGACGTTGGTGGCAATACTCGAAAATTACCAGCGAGAAGACGGGTCGGTCATCGTGCCGCAAGCGTTGAGACCTTATCTCGGCGGCGTCGAGACCATCGAGCCGGAAACCGATTTCACCGCCGACTCTTGACATAGACGGCCTGCTTTATATCCTTCTCTATATATGCAACCGGGAAGACGGCCGGTGAATTTTTCTTACGGAGGAGTGGCCGAGTGGTTTAAGGCGGCGGTCTTGAAAACCGTTGGGCCCGTAAAGCCCCGCAGGTTCGAATCCTGCCTCCTCCGTTCCGCCCATAAAAAGGGTATTTTGTATGTTTAAGCCCGTACGATTGACGCTTTTTATATGCATTGTTTTGGTGTCGGTTGGTTTGGGCGCCCGTCAACCCGTCTCGTCTCGGGGGGGAAATGATTGGCGCATCGAGCAGGTCGGTGAGGCGCCATACCTGATCTATAACGGCATGCCGTACTTCGGCCGTTTTAAAACCGATAATCCTCGCATTTTGTTACACGGTTTGTGGGAGTTTGTCACCGACCCGGAAGGAAAATCGGGTAACCCCCCGTCCGAAGGCTGGGAACCGATGAGCGTGCCGGGGGTATGGAACTACCTCAGGCCGGAAATGCTCCATTATATCGGAGTCGGGTGGTATCGGCATAAATTTCGCGTCGGAAGAAAATTCAAAGGGGATATTTTCCGCCTGATGTTTGGCGGTGTAAACATGCGATGCCGCGCATGGCTAAACGGCAAATTCATCGGCGCGCACGAAGGTGGATACACGGCTTTCAGTTTTGACGTAACGGATGCGTTAAAACTCGACGGCGAAAATACAATCGTTGTTCGGGTGGACAACCGTATGACATTTTCGAGTGTCCCACCGCTCAATTACGAGGGGTCAAGAATGGGGTGGTTCGAATACGGCGGTATTCATCGAAACGTATACTTGGAAGCGCACCCCGAAGTTACGGTTTTTAAATTGGCGGTCAGGACGCTGCCGGAGAAAAACGACTCATGGAAAATAAAGGCCGATGTGCTCCTATGGGATAAAAGAGAAGACCCTTCATACCGGCAAATAGAGTTCAAGGCGAAGGTACTCGATAAGACAAGCGGTTCCATAATCGCCACGTTGAAACCGTCGGCTCCATTCAAGGGAGAAACTTCGGGAGTCCGGGGCGTTTCATTCAGCGGAGTGCTAATATCGCCAAGGCTTTGGTCGCCTGATGATCCGTGCGCGCGGTACAAGTTGAAAGTGGCATTGCATAATAACGGCAAGATTGTTGAAACTGCGAGTACCGACTTTGGTGTGAGGCATTTCGAAGCCGGACCGAAAGGGCTGTTTCTCAACGGCAAGCCTTACTATATAAGGGGCATAAACCGCCATGTGGACGATCCGGTCACGGGACTGGTCGAGACGCCCGACGTACTTGATCGAGATATAAAGCTGCTCAAGTCCATGCACGTAAATCACATGCGAACCGCCCACTATCCCGGCGATCCGTTGTTTTACGATCTGACCGACATTCGCGGTATCGGTGTGACTGAAGAAATACCCCTTTACCAGGCCGGGGTGGGGTGGTTGATCTGGCTCCGAGACCGCGTACAGCGCAGACAGAAGATAGGAAAGATGCACTTCGGTAAGGTTAACCCGGGCCAATTCCGCGAGCCGCAGCTTGTGCGCAACGCCGTCCTGTGCCTGGTCGAAATGATCGAGCGCGACAGGAATCATCCGAGCATACTTGCATGGAGCGTCGGCAACGAAAATTGGACTTTCACCCCGAATTCCAGATCAACGTATCAGACCCTTCGAAAAGTCTCAAAACGGTTTGATCCCGACAGGCCGATAACATTTGCGATTCTCCAATTAGTGGAATCTCTGAAAGAGCAAACTGCGGATTTAGCCGATTTTATAAGTGTAAACGAATATTTCGGGTGGTATATCGGCAAGACTGAGGATGTCGAGGATTATCTTAAAAAGTTGCATCGTCGTTACCCGGACAAGCCGATAGTGGTCAGTGAATTCGGCGCGGGGGCGGTTATGGATGTAAACAAGATAAGAAAAGAGAGAAAGGGAGGTCAGGGGTTATTCGATCCTGAATATCAAGCGCGTCTTATCGCCACTCAGTGGGCTGTTTTCCGCCGATTGGATTTCGTTTGGGGTGGCATGCCGTGGATATTCGCGGATTTCCGGAATGCGTGGTTCAAGGAAGAACATCCCATCCCGTATTTCAATCTCAAGGGTGTTTTAACTTATAAACGCGAACCCAAACCCGCATACTATGTACTGCGAAACATCTACCGTGATATAGAACGCAACCCGCCTCCATGGGCGAGATAAGGTTAACTTGAATGGAGTATAAATGCTCAAGAAATTTTTCCACGCCACGATAGTTTTACTCATCATATCTATGGCCGCATGCGCCATTCTACAGAAGATAAAGGGCGCAAAGCCGTTGAGCGAGATTTACATCGTTCCAATACTGGGGCATCTGGATTACGGTTTTACCGCTTCACAGCGCGAGGTAAGAGCTCTGTGGCCCGATATATACCGGCAGGGTATCGAGTTCCTCGAAGCTCACCCGGATGCGAAGCTCACCAGCGGCTGTTTGTTACCGCTCGAATGGTTCCGCGATAAAGCCGGCAAAGATGAGTGGAGTCGTTTCCGGCAACTGGTCAAGTCCGGGCGGTGGGAACTTACCGCCGGCCTGCTGCACGCGAACACGTCGGTATTTTCGGAAGCGGAATCGGCGAGGTTGTTTTTCGCGTCAAGGCGCTGGGCCGAAGAGTTTGATGTGCCGGTTCGGACGTGGTTGCATGCGGATGTTCCGGGACTCACATGGAATATGGCGGAAGCCGCAACGGATGCGCGTATAAAATTCGTCGCCGTCGGCGCCAACGAAATGAGAGGTTTGTCCGGATTGCCAGAGGGTTTACCGCCACTCTTCTTCTGGGAAGCGCCTGACGGCGAGCGGGTGATCGTCAGCGTGCGCGGCGGAGCGGGTTACATGGAGGGTGGGTTGGACCTCACCATCCACGTCGGTGAAGGATTGCAGGATCGGCTCGAAGTCTACATGAAAGAACTTCGTAAAAAAGGTTACAAGCTCGATAAATCCCTCGTGCTGTTTTCTACAGGAGATAATAACGGCCCAAAAGCCTTGCCCGAACTCATAAAGACGGTCAAACAATGGAATTTACAAAAACGTTTACCGAAGTTGCGTATATCCACGTTGAACGAATTTTTCAAAAACCTGTCAATCGAAGAGAAAGCGCTTTTGCCGGTAGTGCGCGGCGACTGGCCCGCGTCCGGTCATTGGGAGGCGTTGGTGCGCAGAACGCCACATGCGGAATCTGCCGCTCGATCCGCCAAGCGCAAGCTGCTCGCAGCACAACTTCTATCGGTAATAACCGAAAACAAAGAAGAAGCAGGCCATCTGCGTAATTCATGGAGAAAAGTCCTACTGTACGACGAACATTCGGGCGCGGGCGCGTGGCCCGGTAAGCTTACTCGCAAACAGTTGATCGAGCAAAACGTCACCGAGCATGCTTTTGCAATTGAAGCGCTCAAAAGCGCTGAGGCTTCGTTAAGAAGACAGGCATTTTCTCAACATATAAAGTTGTTATTGCTGGTGCCGTCCAAGCCGTATCTTATCTGCAACGTGTCAGGTGAAAAGCACGGCGGAATTATGGAGTTGGCCGGGCGGATAAACATATCGACCGCCCAAGGTCTGCCTTCCTACAGCGGCGATATTTCCGCCTGGACGTGCGCAATTTCCGGAGATTGGATGGTAAAGATCACACCGCCCGATAAAAAGGATTACATATCGCCCGTCCGCATCAATAAACCCGTTTGGCTCGAACCGCCTTTATTTTTGGAATCGACCATCATGAGGGTAGGGCGTTCAGTTAATTTCAGGTCGACAAAAGAAATATTTAAATTATCCGATCGCGCCTATGCAGTTAGACTTACTTGGGGGCCGGCGTCGAAGTTGCCTCCCGTCGCAAACATGCGCGGCTGGGTGGCGCCATTTTCCTTCGGGAAAGCGATCGAGAGTTTCGAATCGGCCCGAGGAGGATTATTGCTATCAAAAGGAGACAGTCTGGAATATCAGCCATCTTGGGATATGCCCGGTGAAGGAATTATTGTAAAACAATTGGAAGGCACGCGGGTGATGATAAGCAGTATCGGGGGTTTGCCGGTTTTCCCATCCGTTCCACCGGGGCGCGATGCAATTTGGTGGCTGCTTTATGTACAAGAACGCCCGGTGGCATTTCGAGGCGGAAAAACAGGCTTGGTGCCGCATGAGCCCGCCGCGGTTAATAAGCCGGTACAAAGCATTTGGGTCGTCAAGCGTTCCACCTCCGATGAGGGAAATAACCTGCTCCAATTACGAGATATGAGCATGCCGATAATAGGTTTTCCCTACAGGGAAGGGGTGGCCGGGGAGACAAGGCATTTAAGCAGGGGCGAGACCTTATTGCGATCTTTTTCCATGGCGTCGCCCGAAATTTCCATCGAAGAGATCAAGTGGGCGGATTTCGGAAATGGCGTTGTTATTAAGTTAAGGAATATATCCAACCAACCTGTAACAACCAACGTTATATCTCACCTCGGCCCCGTTGAAAACGCCATACTAATAGATGGTCTCGAACGGAATATCAACACTATCGACCACGGCGAAGGATGGGTCAAGGCCGTTCTGAAACCCAAGGAGGTTATTCGGATGCGTTTGATGATCGGACGAAAGCGCATTGACGAGTATGAGTAAGCCTGTTATCATCAGAATGGGCAAGGTCTAATGAGGCCTTGCCCGAAGTTTAACGCGCCCGTAGCTCAGTCTGGATAGAGCGCCGGACTACGAATCCGTAGGTCGCAGGTTCGAATCCTGCCGGGCG
>CAZDAF010000105.1:0-10774 GCA_964503115.1 uncultured bacterium | reverse complement strand
CTGCCCGAAAAGAAGTCGATGGGCGAACACATAGGTTCGCCCCTACAATTCCGGATAAAGGAGCTATATGCGAATGCGTAGGGGCGCAATTCATTGCGCCCAAAAGGGCACGGAAGTGCACAGACGTGTCCGTCCGAATCCGTAGGGTTCGATGAATCGAACCCCTACGGCTGATGACCCACACATCGATGTGTAGAAACCACACTTAAGCGTGGTGATGCGCCACCCGATGACATTGTTTTTGGGAGTGCGGTGATTTATCATGATACGGACTGCCAAGGGTAAGCAATGAATAATAAAACCATATCCGAAAAGCAATATGCGGTAGCCGGCTTTTATGATTTCCTGAAGTACGGCCTCGATACGCAGGATCCTTTTATCGGGAGGTACCTTCTCGGCACCGTGGGTCTTGAGGAGCGCGATCTTGTGGGCCGGCGAATACTCGAGGTGGGTATCGGCTGTGGAAACTGGACGATGGCGCTGGCTCGTGAAGCCGGGTTCTATGCCGGCGCGGACATCAGTCTCGACAGCATAAAGCATGTGCGTGAGAGGTTTACACCAAACCTTGTGCAAGCCGATATTACCGCCCTGCCCTTCCCCGACGCATATTTCGACAGGGTATTCGGCATCGGTGTTTTGCCCGCCGTCGAGCGCGACCGCGACGGGTTTCGGGAACTTGTTAGAGTGCTCAAGCCCGGCGGCAACATTCACCTTTTCTGCTACGGCCGCGTGTGGCCGCGAAATGCAATAAGAGACGTTATGTACCACATGCTAAAGGGCCGCACTCTCGATCTCCAGCGCAAGGTCTGCTACCGGTTCGCGCGGCTGGCGCGTTTGCCGATACCGGAATGGCTGCTTTTTCGCAGCGAGCTCGAGTTTGTGCAGTTGGATTGGTACCTGGTGCCGATCCAGCAGCGTCATACTTATGCGCAACTCAGGCGATGGATGCGGCAGGAAGGCGTGACGCCGCTGCGGTTTGTGCCCTACCCTCACCGCTCGAGGTTTCTTCTGCACCGGATGGCGGCGCTCACGCCGGGTATAGGCGCTTTCGTGTCTCCCGACTTTTTCGCCGAAGGAGTACGCGCGTGATCATTCTGGGTATCGTGGGCGGGTTTCACGACCCGGCCGCTTGCCTGATGGTCGACGGCAAGATCGTCGCCGCTGCGGAAGAAGAGCGCTTTATCCGAGTCAAACACGCTTACGGCGCATTCCCCGACAACGCCGCCCGATATTGCATCAAGGAAGCCGGAATCACGTGGCGCGATGTGGATCACGTCGCGTACTCGTTCGATCTCGACCGCCTTATCGAAACCAACCTGAACATCGAGCCGTGGAAATCCGACCTCGACGGCGACAGGCGGCGCTTGCTTACCTACCGCAACTATTACGGCGGCATCGCGTTGCGCGTAAAAACCTGGTGCGCCGAAAGGAACCTCGGCGAACCGCATTTTATGGATCACCACGCGACTCATCTTGCAAGCGCGTTTTACGGCTCGAGCTTCGACCGCGCGGCGCTCTTGTCGATAGACTCCCGTGGCGAGGAGCATTCGACCGTGTTGGCTATGGGAGAAGGCGGCGAAATGCGCGAGATACTGCGAATTCCCCTGCCCCATTCGATGGGCATGCTCTACACCAGCGTGACGCAGTTTCTCGGTTATAAGCCTTACGACGGCGAAGGCACTGTAATGGGCCTCGCGCCTTACGGCGAAGATCGATTTCGGGAGTTGTTCGACAAGGCGGCCCGGGTGGATGGAGACGGTTTTGTGTGCGATCCGTCGTACCTCTGGAACCGCCGCACGGAGGGTTTCCTCTCGGGCGCGGATCCGTGGGAAGATGCGCTCGGCCCGGCGCGGCAGTACCGGGCGGACCCGAGAGACGGCACGGACGAGCACGTTGCGGCGAGTCTTCAGGAATGCTTATCGCGTATCGCCAGGCACCTGGTTGAGGTTCTTTGCCGCCGCAGCGGTACAAGCAGCCTTTGTATTGGCGGCGGTATAGGGCTTAACTCGAAGCTCAACGGCGAGTTGCTCGACCTCGACGCGGTTGACGATCTATTCGTGTTTCCTCTTGCCAACGACGCCGGCTGCGCGTTGGGAGCGGCTTACCTTTTATATAACCGGCTTACCGGCAAGCGCCCTGAGCCTGTCGAAAACGTATTCCTCGGCCCGGACTTTACCGACGCCGAAGCTCGTGACGCGGCGAAAGAGGCGAATATACCCTTTACCGAACCGGCGGACATGCCTACCCAAGTCGCAAAGTTGCTGGCGGACGGGAAAGTCGTTGGTTGGGTGCAAGGCCGCATGGAGGCAGGCCCGAGGGCGCTCGGGGCAAGGTCGATACTCGCCGATCCGTCCAAACCCGCAGCGAAAGACGCCGTAAACCTGCGCGTTAAGCGCCGTGAGCCTTGGAGGCCGTTTGCCGCAACCGTCCTCGATACTCACCGCAACGAGTATCTCGAAAGCTGCCGCGATGCGCGATTTATGATTATCTGCTATCGAACCAAACGCGAAGCTCTCGATAAGCTCGTCGCCGCATCTCACATCGACGGTACTAACCGCGCCCAAGTGATCGAGCGTGTCGCCAACCCGCTTTATTACGATCTTGTGCGCGCTTTCGGAGAAAAAACGGGTACATTCGCACTGCTCAACACAAGCTTCAACCTTCGCGGCCGGCCTATAGTGCGCACGCCTCAGGAAGCGGTCGAAGTCCTCGTAGACACCGGGATGGACGCGCTCGCCGTCGGGCGCTACCTTATCGTTAAGCCATGAATCTCTTCGAGTTACCTGTAGACCAGTTTCAGAGATACCGTATAACTGCGGACGTCATAAACGTTCTCCGTGGCGAAAAAGGGAAAATGCGAATTGTCGAAGTGGGCGGCTACCCGCCTCGATTGGGTCACTTCCTGCCGGACGACGATCTTGTAGTAACCGACCTTACGAACGATGCATCCGAAGAAGGATACATTCAGGCGGATGCGCTTGATTTACCATTCGATGACAAGGCTTTCGACGCGGCGGTGGCGCTCGATGTGCTCGAACATATTCCCTCCGGGGATAGAGGAAAATTCGCTGCCGAACTGGCCAGGGTGGCGCGCCGGTTCGTGATAATCGCAGCCCCCTTCGACGACGGGAAAGGGATTATTTCGAGCGCCGAGAAGCTGTTGCTCGACTTCGTAACCGACGTTCACGGATACGAGCATCAATACTTCAATGAACACTTGAAGTATGGGCTTCCAAGTATCGAGAATATAATCGGTTATTTTCATCAGGACGGCTGGCAGGTGCATACCTTGCCGAACGGTTATTTCCCGAGGTGGTTTGCAACAATATTAGCCGAGTACGCTATCGAATCTAATGTAAAGCTTAAGGAATTACTACCTAAGTTGCGGGAATATTACAATTATCACTTTTACAAAGACGATAATCGCGAACCTGCGTACCGTCATGTGGTAGTGGCTGCGCGGGACGAGTTCTCGGACACCGAGCGTGTCGCGTTGTCCGGGCCGGCGGCATCTCCTTCACAATCCGCCGAATGGCCCCCGATGGAATATGCCGCCGCGTTAGTCGAGTTGGCCCGCTTAAACCTTCAGGCGTCGCACGAAGCTCGCATCGAAGGCCTGGAGCACGATCTGGCGGCGCGTGAGGAAGAGATTGCACACCTGAAAAAATATGCCTCAGAGTTGGAGGATTTTGTAAAAAAAGTGAAAAGCGCCCTGCCCTATCGAATTTATGAATGGCTGTTAAAAAGATAAAGAAGGAGTCAAGGATTCGAGGGTTTAAGAGTTCGAGTGGGAGTATGGCACTAAATACTCGGCCTCTTGAGTCCTGGAATCCTCGAACCCTCAAAGTTAGGAGAATCCGTTGCTTGCTAAATTTGAATGTATTCCATGTTACTTTAATATGGCTTTGACGAGTTCCGAACTCGTAAACGCCTCGCAGGAACAAACTCGAGAAGTGGTGAACGAGGTGGCCCGGCTCGTCCCGACATTAACCCTCGATAAGTCACCGGCCTATAATTCCACCAAATTGCTACGTGTTATACATCGCATTCTCGGCGTCGACGATCCCTATCGGGAGGCAAAGATACACTACAATAATGTCGTGATGGAGCTTTATCCGAAGCTCGTGAAGATGGTCGAGGAATCTTCCGACCCATTCGTGATGGCGGCCAAACTTTCGGCGGTTGGAAACGTTATCGATCTTGGGATTCGAGCCAAAATAGACATCGACGCCGACATCAGGCGGGTGTTCGAGCAGGGGTTCGGTATCGATCATTCGCAAAAGCTTATCGAGCTGCTCAAAGAGCCGCGTACCATCCTGTACATGGTGGACAACTCGGGCGAAATCGTTTTCGACCGTATTTTTATCGAGCGGCTTATCGCCCGCGGCCATCGCGTGATCGTCGGCGTCAAGTCCGGCCCGGTGCTCAACGACGCCACGATGGAAGATGCGCGCCAGGTGGGCCTTACCGAGATCACCGAGGTTGTCGAAACGGGCTCAGACTGGATCGGCACCGAGTTGGAGACGTGCGCCGAAGAATTCCGGAAACTTTACTATTCCGCAGACGTGGCGGTATCTAAAGGGCAGGCGAATTACGAAACGCTCGAAGGCAGTCGCCCCGACCTCTTCGTCATCCTGAAGGCCAAGTGCGACGCTGTGGCAAGAAACATCGGCACGGAACTCGGCGAACTGGTGCTTCAGAAAAGTCCGCATAAACCTTCCCGGTAAGACCCGGGGTGGAACACTCGAAGCAGTATTTTCATTAGTAGTCACGCTGTTTCAAATTGAAGAACTTGCAGCATATCGGGAGCGACGCGGGTACTGATATTGAGAATTTCAATCCCTATTACGTTACCTTCATCGTTAAAATCCAGAATGACGCCGGGTTGAACTTCCTCGGATTCCACAACAGGCGATTCGTCAAGCCTGAAATATAGCGCATCGCTTTCTTTATCTATTTTTAGTCTCATGATTGTTTCCTCAAACGACGGTCGAAAAAAACCGTGATAATTCTTTTGGGAGTTACGTTAGTATTCACCACCACATGTAAAAAACGCCCCCCATGTTCCGGAATGACCTTAATGTAATGAACGTTTTTATCCTTTCCAACCTCCGTTCGGTCAGGAAAATTGATTGTTTGTTGTACCCACTCTTCAGAAATAGACCGTTCACGTATCATCAACCTTGCATGACTGGAAAATTTGAAATCCAACGTCTACCTCTATCCATTTCTATTTTCAATATATCACGGTACCCATTTTTAAGCAATTTCCGATAAAATCATATTTTCCAGTCGCGATCGGGAGCACGGATAAATCCCTACAGGCAGGCTTCGGCGTATCCGCACTTTATAACCCGCTCGCTTGACCGTTTCTTTCGGTTATGTTACAAAGTTCCATGGGAACTATGAAAGCAATCGAGACAAAGGGTTTGACGAAGTTTTACGGCCCGACGAGGGGTATCGAGAATCTCGATTTATCCGTCGAGCGGGGCGAGGTTTTCGGGTTTTTAGGCCCTAACGGCGCGGGCAAGACCACCACCATCCGGCTGCTGGTGGGGTTGTTGAAACCTACTGCGGGCGAAGCGTGGCTGGACGGCCAAAGGGTGGATATGATCGACCCTGCCTATCGCAAGGAAGTGGGCTATCTCCCGGGCGAACCGGGCCTTTACGGGTATCTTACCGGGAGAGAATTTATCGAGCGCTGGGCGGCGTTGCGCGCGGAAGCAACGGATAAAGCACTCGAGCTGGCGGCGCGTTTCGACCTCGATCTCGACCGGAAAATAAAAGGCTTTTCGCACGGTATGAAGCAGAAGCTCGCCATCGTGGCGGCTTTTATGCACGGAGCGCCGCTGTTGATACTCGATGAGCCCACCCAGGGCCTCGACCCGCTGGCGCAGCAGGAGTTTTATAAGCTTATCGAGGAAGAACACGCAAGCGGAAAAACGATATTTCTTTCCAGCCATATTCTGGTGGAAGTCGAGCGGGTTTGCCACCGGGTGGGAATCGTCCGCGAGGGGCGGCTGATAGCGGTCGAACATATTGACGACCTGAAATCGAAGCGAGTCAAACACCTTGAAGCGCAGCCGACTTCACCGGTCGACGCCGAAAATTTTCTGATCCCGGGCGTTAAAACCGCGACATACGAAAACGGCGTACTATCGCTCACCATCGATGGGAACTACCCGGCAATACTTCGTGCGCTTTCCGAACTCGATATCGTGAACATCCGCATCGGTGACGCGAGTCTCGAGGAGATTTTCCTCGAATATTACAGCGAAAGCGAGGAGTCGGACCGGTGAAGCGCATCCTGGAGTGGGCCATCAGAGACAACGGCGCGGTGCTGGCTATATGGATAGCCGGTGTATGCATAATGTATATGCTGATTGTGTACCTGTTTCCCAGTCTTGGCGATATTGTGGACGCTTATATGGAAGAAAGCGCGCTCATCCTGGCAATGATGGGAAAGGAGGCCGAGTATCTCGAAAGCCGGAGAATCTTCGATATGTGGCTTACCATGGAGATATTTTCCTGGATGGGAGTTCTTCTTTCGGCTTATGTGGTAATATATGCCGCCGGAGCGCTCGCCGGAGAAGTGGAATCCGGCACCATGGAAATGCTGCTGGCGCAACCTATTCGACGCCGGGCGGTAGCGCTAGGCAAGTTTACAGCTCTCGCAATCAACCTCGCCGTTCTGCTGGCTGCGGCTTATTTTTCCATCGTGCTGGCTCACATGCTATGGATCGACGACCCCGCCTCGTTTGCCTTATACGCCGAGATATTCCTCAATAACTACCTGCTGCTTTTTTGCTTTGCGGGATTTTCATTCCTGATAAGCGCCGGCGCAGACGAGCAGAAAAAGGTCATCGGAATAGGCATGGGCGTCGCGCTCGGTACTTTCATGATCAACATGGTTATTTCGATAGCGCGCAAGTGGATCATCCTGGCGCGCCTGACGCCGTTTTATTATTGCGACGCTTCCAAAATTCTGCACCGAGGTGGAATATCTCCGCAAGACGCTGCGGTACTCTTCTTTGCCGGCGTTATTTTTATGCTCCTGGCCGTACGGCGTTTCGAGTCGCGCGATATAACTTAGATGTGCGAAGTGCTCAATGCGAAGTTCACCATATATTGTGAAATACCTCGCACTCGCACTAAACACCGGGTTGCACCGATAATAATTTCATGTTAGACTTTCTACCCTTCCAGTCTATGCAAGTATGCAAGATAACCCTGAAATTTTTCCGGGTTAGAAGCTGGTAATATCCGGCATATCAAATTCATAAAGGAGGATGTGGAGGATGAAATTTAACTTAAACAAAAATTTCATGGAGGATTGGCAAGTGGCCGAGGCTGCGGAAAAGACCATGAAAACCCCGCAGGATCTCGCTGCGGAGATGGGTCTCAAGCCTGAAGAGCTTATCCCCATGGGCCGTAAGGTTGCCAAAGTGGACTTCGATATGGTACTCAAGCGGCTTAAAAGAGCGCCCGCCGCCAAGTACATCAACGTGACAGCGATCACGCCTACACCGCTTGGGGAGGGGAAAACCACTTCAGCCATGGGATTGATTGAAGGTATGGGCAAACGCAAAATAAACGTGGTGGGCGCCATACGCCAGCCATCGAGCGGTCCGACTTTCAACATTAAGGGCAGCGCTGCCGGAGGTGGCGTTTCACAATGCGTGCCTCTCACCGATTTCTCGCTCGGACTTACCGGCGACATCGACTGCGTAACCAACGCCCACAACCTGGCAATGGTCGCCCTCACTTCCCGCATGCAGCACGAATTCAATTACGACAACAAAATACTCAAGAGCAAGAGGCTCAAGCGCCTCGACATCGATCCGCGCAACATTGAGATGAGATGGGTTGTGGATTTCTGTGCCCAGGCGCTTCGTGAGATCATTATAGGCATCGGCGGCAAAATGGACGGCTTCATGATGAAAACCGGCTTTGCCATCTCTGTAAGCTCGGAAATTATGGCCTGTCTGGCAATGTTCACCAGCCTGAAGGATTTCCGTCAGCGAATGGATCGAATAGTCGTGGCTTACAACAAGAAAGGCGACCCGGTAACCACCGGCGATCTCGAGGTGGGTGGCGCTATGACCGCTCTCATGCTCAAGGCGCTCAACCCCAATCTTATGCAGACCGTCGAGGGGCAACCGGTATTCGTACATGCCGGCCCCTTCGCAAACATCGCCGTGGGCCAGAGTTCGATTGTAGCGGATCAGATCGGCCTCAAACTCGGCGATTACCACGTAACCGAGTCCGGTTTCGGCGCCGACATCGGCTTCGAGAAGTTCTGGAACGTCAAGTGCCGCGCCTCCGGCCTGGTGCCCAACGTTTCGGTGCTTGTGTCCACTATTCGCGCCCTCAAGATGCACGGTGGCGGACCGAAAGTCGTCCCCGGGCGGCCCTTGGACGAGGCATACACCAAGGAAAACATCAAGCTTGTCACAAAGGGCGCCGAGTCAAACCTCGTTCATCACATCAAAACCATCCGCAAGGCCGGTGTCACCCCCGTGGTGTGCCTCAATGCTTTCACCGCCGACACCAAACGAGAAATCAACACGGTTCGCAAAATCGCCGAGAAGGCCGGCGCGCGCGTGGCGTATTCCGAGCACTGGGCTCGAGGCGGAGACGGCGCTCTTGAGTTGGCGGACGCGGTCGTCGATGCGTGCAAAACCAAAACGAAATTCAAACTCCTCTATCCGAACACCATGCCTCACTCCCAGCGCATTCTCAAGATAGCCAAAGAGGTCTACGGCGCCAAAGACGTCAGCTATACCCAGGAGGCTCAAGCCAAACTCGATCGACTTGAGAAGGATCCCAAGGCCAAGAACCTCGCTACTATGATGGTTAAGACCCATCTTTCCCTCACCGATGTCGCCGGAGTGCCGGGCGCGCCCAAAGGATGGACGCTCAAGGTACGCGACATCCTTACTTACAAGGGCGCGGAATTTCTCTGCCCCGTCGCCGGCGCTATCAGGCTTATGCCGGGCACCGCTTCCGATCCGGCATATCGAAAGATCGACATCAACTTAAAAACCGGAAAAGTCGAAGGTATGTTCTAAGAATAAACCGGATAAAAATTCTAATGGGCCGGGGAATTTACCCCGGCCCGTTTTACATTAGCACATATTTCTTATATACTTATAGCCATTATCAAAGAATACAACACTCAAGGAGGTAAATCATGGTAAGCAAAAAATCCGTTATTTTTCTTATTGCTTTAGCTGTATTTTTCATTTCCTCGCCGGCATGGGCGGCTAAAGGCCTCCGTATCGGCGCCGGTCTTGGACCGGGCATTCCTGTTTTGAGCGGGGGCGTTGCAGACGAATATCAGCCTCAGTCGGGGTTGGCCTTCAATGCAATAGACTGGGGATACGGGTTCACGGACGCCTTCAGCATCAATAGCAAGTTCATTGGAATCGTCGGTTCCACCGATGAAGGTGGAGTAAATTGGGGCTTCGGGGAGCTTGCATTTGATGCCCGATATGCCTTTATGACGAATAAGGCGTTCAATCCGTTCGTTATGCTGGGATTCGGCATATCCTCGTTTTCTCTCGAGCACGAAGACGACTGGCAGATTTTCTCCAATCCGGTAGTCGGACTCGACCTCGGTGTGGGATACGAATACTATCTGGGCAGCAAGAAACGTTGGTCGCTTGGTGGACAGCTTTATTATCATCTGGCTTCTTATAAAAGCGGCGAAAAACATTATTGCTATACGACTACGGAGGAAGATATATCGGATGTATTATACCCGGAAGGGATAGAACCGGGAGAAATAGACAAAATCACCTATATAGATGAGGATTTTGATGTAGACGCCAACGGCGGCTTTTTTATCATGGTCTTCACCCTGTCCTACACCTGGCGGAGATAAGTTAACGGATATCAGATTACCTTTCGGTGAAAAAAGAGGCTTATCTATCGGGCTTTCCCGATATACGAGCGATGGTGACGGGTCATAATACCGTCCGTATATACCGGTCGCTCGTACAGAGAAAATTTTAGGTTATTTGCTCGGATTCCGTTCTTTTTTCCACGTAAGCATAAGCGCTGTGGTTGTGAATGGACTCGAAGTTTTCGGCCTCGACACTGAACCATGTGAAATTATCGTCCCTATTCAAATGTAGAGCGATTTCTCTCACAACGTCTTCGACGAACATAGGATTGTCGTACGCGCGTTCGGTGAGCAATTTTTCGTCTTCTCTTTTGAGTAGAGAATAGACGTCGCTGGATGCGTTTCCTTCGATAAGTTTTATAACATCTTCGAGCCAGAAGAATTTTTTAGACTCCAGCATAACGGTGACGATACCGCGCTGGTTGTGCGCGCCGCGATCAGATATTTCGCGTGAGCACGGGCACAGAGTATTTACGGGAGCCTGTATTCCGACGAGAAAGTTTCTTTTATCTTCGTTGACGACGCCGGTATAGGAACAACGATATTCCATCAAGCTTTCCTCACCGGATACGGGCGCTTTTTTATTTATGAAGTATGGGAATGTCATTTCTACGTGGGCGCTTTTTGCATCGAGGGACTCGCGCAATTCGTCGAGAATATCGAGAAACGTTTTCGGATTGATTTCGCCGTGGTACTTGTTCAGCACCTCGATGAACCGGCTCATATGCGTGCCCTTGAACTGATGGGGCAGATATACATACATGTTCACGCTGGCCACCGTGTGCTGGAGCCCCTTGTCTCGGTCCAGGACCGTGATGGGATAGCGGATATTCTTTACCCCCACCTTCTATATTTCGATATTTCGTT
>CAZDAF010000104.1:0-10778 GCA_964503115.1 uncultured bacterium | reverse complement strand
AAGAGGGGCTTTTCTTTATCGAGGAATCTGCAAAGGCCAAATTGGATAGTATTGCACAACTTGACCTTCAAGCAAACACCACGGATTTGCAGGTCACCATACTGCAAAACTTGTTGGAGCAAATACAATCGGGTTCGGAGGTTACCAGCAAACAGGTTATGCTGATCAGCGTTACGGATGCGCCTATTGCCGCTCAAATAGCAAGACAAATAAATGATTTGCAACTTACTAGAAAAGCATTGGGAGGAAAATACACGCCTCTCCACCCCGAAATGATAATGAATCAAGAAAAAGTAGAAGAAGCAAGAAGGATGCTTCTCGAGGCGTTGGAAAGCCAGGTAGAGCTGCTTCAGGAAAGGATAAGTACAAACCGAGGGGCGGTAGAACGTTATGGTCAGGAACTGAGCAACTTAAACGAAGGGCTGCGCAATCTCAATCGGCTCGAGCGCGTCAGCATCATCAATGAACGCTTGTTGACTTACTTGATGCGCAGGAACGAAGAAACGAAAATACAAAGGGCGAGCATCATTGCAAACGTCAAGATAATTAAGCAGGCTGCCTCCGCTACACTGATTAAGCCCAAGAGAGAGAGATATATAATTTCCGGCATATTGGCAGGTATATTGGTCGGTTTCGGGATCAGCTTCATGCTTGAATCCATGGACAATACTATAAAAAATCCGTCGTGGGTGGAGAAGGATCTTAAACTGCCGGTTTATGGAATGATACCAAATTTTACGTACAAAACCTCGGATAAGAGCAAAATCGCTCAAACCAGGGACAGGATAGTACACCTCATAATGAAGCAAGATCCGAAAAGCATGATAGCAGAGTCTTATCGGGCGTTACGTACCAACATCCAGTTTGCAAATATGGAGAGAAAGCCCAAGACGCTGCTATTCACTTCTCCCGCGCCTCGAGAGGGGAAATCCACCACCATTGCGAACCTGGCGATTACCATGGCTAATATGGGCAGCAAAGTCCTCATACTGGACTGCGACCTCCGAAAACCCATTATGCACCGTTTCTTTAACCTTCCAAAGGAAAGCGGCATTACGAATATCCTGACACAGAACGTTGATTGGAGGGACTTTGTAAAATCCACTGAAATAGAAAACTGCTCCGTGATCACGGCGGGCAAAAGCTGTCCGAACCCCTCGGAGTTGCTCGGAAGCGCTGGAATGAAAGAGTTTTGTCGTCAAGCCGGTTACGACTTCGACCTGATATTGATCGACAGTTCACCTATCATTCCGGTCACCGACGCCGTGATTATGGCTCCCGAGGTGGACGCCGTCTTTCTAGTTTTTGAGATGGGTCGAACAGCCATGGAGGCGGCCCGCATGAGTTTGAACGCCCTGAATACCGTACATGCCAAAGCGACCGGGGCGATTATCAATAATATTCGGCCCGAAGATCGCAGGGCATACTACGGATATGGATACGGATATGGGTACCGATACGGGTACGGATATAGATACTATTACAGATACTATGACTATTATTCCTACTACTCCGACGATGAAAAGGATATACCAAAGTCTCGCCTGAAGGCATTCCTGGAAAAACTGTCGGGAAGGAAGGATGACGCGGCTTAACAGTTAAACAGTGCGAAGTTAATCATGTGCCATGCATTTTGCACTTTCAGATGCTCTTAAACCCGAGTGAAATCGATGGGAGCAAATAAAAATGGCTAAGAATTTTGTATCGTGGATTGCCGAGAGGGCATTTCGTTTTTCGTTCGATCATCGTGCTTTGATTACCGGGATGAATCTGCCTCGAAAGGTACGCAAGGTACAGGAAAAGGCCCGCGAATTCGCCGACCGCGAGCTCCGTCCCCGGGCATTGAAGTACGACGGCAAGAAACCGACCGAATTCGACTGGGAAATCGTACGCGTCGGCGCCAGGGAGGGATTCTTGGGTCTGGTGGTTCCTCCGAAGTATGGTGGGCTTTACAGTTCCGGCTTAATGCGCCACGGGATGCTGTCCGTATCGGTGATGGTCGAGGAGCTGTGCCGTGCGTGCAGCGGTATCGGGCTTATCTTCGGTGCACACGGATTGGGACTGGCGCCCATAGTTTTGAGTCTTGACATCAGCTTCTGGAAAAAGTACCTGCCGCCCATGACCGAGACATGGGACAGCGATCAACCTCAACTCGCCGCATTCGCCATCACCGAACCCGGTGCGGGTTCCGACGCCGAGGACGACATAGGCGCCGCAAAAGCGAAAATGGTTACTTTCGCAAAGAAAACAGATGGCGGCTGGATACTAAACGGCCGTAAATGCTTCATATCCAACGGCGGCCAGGCGTCTTTGACCACTGTTTTCTCCGCCACCGAGCGCGAGAACGCCGCCTTTTCGTGGACATGCTTCGTCGTGCGAAAGGGCCAAAAAGGGTTCAGCGTCGGGCGACTCGAGGACAAGATGGGTCAGCGCGCCTCCAGCGCTGCGGAGTTGATTTTCGAGGACGTATTCGTCAGCGACGATGATGTAATCGGCCCCGTTAAAGGCGGGTGGCAACTTAACCGCCTCACTCTGGACTCCAGCAGATCATGTGTCGGGGCCATAGCGCTCGGAATAGCACAAGGAGCCTACGACCACGCTTTCAAGTATTGTCTCGAAAACGCTCGAGGCGGAAAAACTCTCATCGAACACGGCTGGGTCAAGCAGGAACTCGCCGAAATGGCCGCAAAACTCGAAGCCGCTCGAAGTCTCGTGTACAAAGCATCCTCAGCCTTTCCGCCGGAGGGCAAGTTGAGCGCCATGGCAAAATCCTTCTCGTCCGACGTCGGGATGGACGTCTGCTCGAGATGCGTGCAACTGCTCGGGCCGGAAGGCATCGAGCGCGAAAGGATGGTCGAAAAGCACTTCCGAGACATCAAGCTGTGCCAGATTTATGAAGGCACCAACCAGATAAATCGCTTACGTATCATTGAAGACCTCGAAACCGAATATCGCGGGTCGCTCCAACCGTACGGAACATACGATTCGTACCGGCTGCCCCCGAAACTCTAGCTTCATAGTTGCCTTTGCAAGGTTGGAACTCGCGGGTGACCTATATGGAGTATCCGGACTGTGTTCAAAACATCATCTAAAGCCAATTGTACGCATTGCTAAATTATGTCCGAAAGGTTAATATCGGAACCTCACAAGGGGGAAAATAAAAGTGGAATTAACACTTAAAAAAGGGATCGTGGAGCTTATGGGCGAGGTGGTGAACCAGGATCTCTGCACCGTTTGCGGAGCTTGTGCCGGCCTCTGCCCGTATTTGAGAATTTACCGTGAGCGCGTGGCGATGATCGATCTTTGCGGCATCAATAAAGGCCAATGCTACGAAATATGCCCGCGTACCCGCACTGACCTCGAAGCGCTTAACCGACAGGTTTTCGGCGTGGGTCGTGATGATCACATACTGGGCACACACCGAAAGCTCTTATTCGGTCGAGCGAAAGACGCTTCGATACGAGAAGCCGGACAATACGGCGGTACCGTAACGTCTCTTATGCAGTTCATACTGGCCGATCACCGCGCCGAAGCGGCGCTGCTGGCGGCCCGGAACGAAAACTTCCCGCTCTTGCCGGAACCGATAATAGCCAAAACGCCCGATGACGTACTCAAGGCTTCCGGGAGCAAGTACACCGCGTCCCCTACGCTGTCGATGCTTGAAAAAGCGCTTAAGGAAAACCGTTCCGTTTCTGTGGTGGGCCGCGGGTGCCAGGTGACGGCATTGCGCAAAAAGCAGGCGATAAATCCCGAGGCGGAGCGTGTGGCGCCGGTCATCGGCCTGTTCTGTATGTGGGCATTGGATTACCGCACACTGGAAAGTTACCTCGAGCCTGAATTGGACCTGGCAAAGGTTAAGAAATATAACATCCCCGAGGGCGATTTCGTCGTATATACGGACGACGGCACGAAACGGTTCCCATTCGAGGAAATAAAAGATCGACGCAGACAGACTTGCGATCTGTGCTACGATTTCACAGGCGAGCTGGCGGACATTTCCGTGGGCAGCACGGAACTCGAGGATGACTGGAATACGGTGATAATCCGCAGCGAGCTGGGCGAAAAGTTATGGGAAGATGCGCTCGGGGCGGATGTCGTCGAGGAAAAACCTTTCCCTGCCGAGCGCATCGAGGTGCTCCGCAACGCCGCACGCGGCAAAAAGGAGCGCGCCGTAGCCGGATTGAAAGAGCGATTCGGCGCGCAAGGGTCGGCATTGGGATACCTGGTATTGAGCGAAGAAGAAGCGGGAGGATACAAATGAACCCCGTCACAATCAGAGAAACCGGAAAAACGGTATTGCTGATGGGCAACGAAGCCATCGCCCGTGGCGCAATCGAGGCTGGAGTGGATTTCAGCGCCTCATACCCCGGGTCGCCATCGAGCGAAATACAGGAAACATTGGCGAAAACGGCCAAGGAATTCGGCCATTACGCTCAATGGTCCGTCAACGAGAAGGTGGCGCTCGAATCATGTATTGGAACCAGCTTCGGCGGTCTGAGAGCTATCACCAGCATGAAACAGAACGGGCTGAACGTCGCCAGCGACATTGTCATGACCGTCAATCTCTCGGGAATACGCAGGGGTGTGGTATTGGTGGTATGTGACGATCCGCAGGGTCATTCGAGCACGAACGAGATGGATTCGAGACACTTCGTTCGGTTCGGCGACCTGCCATTGCTCGAGCCTTCGAGCGCCCAGGAAGCGAAGGAGATGACCAAGTGGGCATTCGATCTCAGCGAGCAGCTTTCCAGCCTGGTTCTGGTGCGCAGCGTTACGCGCATAAGCCATGCCAGGGGCAACGTGACGCTCGGCGAAATTCCCGAAAGGAACCCCCGGCCCGACTTCGGACAAAATGACCGGTATCTCAGCCTGCCGCCCATTTTCCAGCACGCCAAAATGCATAACAAAATGAAACAGGCCAGGGAGATATTTAATAATTCTCCGTTCAATGAATACCTCGGCCCAAAGGGAGCCGGACGTGTCATTGTCGCCTCCGGCGCCGGCGTCATGTACGCTCGAGAGGCCCGCGCCAAACTCGGAATCGAGGACGAAGTCGGGTTGCTAAAGATCGGCACTACGTGGCCGTTGCCGGAAAAGTTCATCGCCGATGCGCTCGACGGCGTCGAGGAAATAGTCGTTGTCGAGGAAGTGGACCCGTTTCTTGAAGACAACTTGAAATGCCTGATAATGGACATGGGTCTGGGCGTCAAGAAAGTTTTCGGAAAGAATTCCGGGCACGTCGCCGCCATTTTCGGCGCCGGCGTGGGGGAAATCAACCCCGACATAGCATTGAAAGGAATAGCGGGAGCATTCGGCTACACGGTACCGGACAAGAAGAGCATCGAGCTAACCGAGGAAGCGAAAGCCATTATCGGCCCCGGTATTCCCTACCGCGATTTGGCTTTCTGCCCCGGCTGCCCGCATCGGGCCAGCTTCTGGGTGACTAACATGGCTATAAAAATGGACGGTCGCGACGGGATAGTAATGGGCGACATCGGCTGCTACTCGATGGGCGCCGGTCGCACCGGTTATTTCGTGCCGAGAACCATGCATTGCATGGGCAGCGGTATCGGGTTCGCAAACGGGCTGGGCCAACTGAGCCGCTTCGGGTTCGAGCAGCCGGTATTGGCATTTGCCGGCGACAGCACTTTTTTCCATTCTTGTATGGCGCCTCTTGTTAACGCCAAGTACAACGATGCCGACCTGACGCTGATTGTGCTCGACAACAGCACTACCAGCATGACCGGATTCCAACCTCATCCCGGCACCGGCAAAAACGCCCTCGGGGAAGAAGTCCCGCCCATAGACATCGCCGAAATAACTCGCGGAATGGGTGTAAAAACGGTGGTAATGGAACCTTTCGATGTCGAGGAAAGCGCGCGGGCAATGGCCGACCTGATGCAGGAAAAGGGCGTTAAGGTGGTTATTTTCCGGCATCTCTGTGCGTTGGTGGAGGCTAAACAGGTTAAGGAGCAAAGGCCCCGCGTGGTAGTGGATTCGGAATTATGCATCGGCGAGACATGCGGCTGCAGCAGGTTTGGGAGTCGCGTTTTCGGCTGCCCGGCACTACTGTGGGACGATAAAAAAGGCCACTGTGTGATTGATGAAGTGTTGTGCAACCGATGTGGCCTGTGTGTCGAACTTTGCCCAAAAGGAGCGATAAAACTGGAGGAATGAAAAATGTGCATTTATTTGTAAAAAAATATTTGCATAATTTTTCATTCCATGATAGAGTAAGGGGAATTTCTTGTCGAAGGAGATTTCCCCTTGGCGGAAGAACTAAAAAAAACCGGGAGAAAAAAAGGGAAAAAGCAAAAGAGGAAAGGAAAAATCGTGAATGGAGAACGGGTTTTCCACTCGAGAAAGCATCCACGTGTTCCGCTCCTGATGGAAGTCGAATACACCAAGGGACGTAAACTCAACAAAGGACTTTCTCACGATATCAGCCATGGAGGAGTGTTCATATCAAGCAGTGATCCTCTTCCCGGTGGGAAAACAACCACCATCAGGTTCGTCCTGGATCCGGAAAAGGAGCCGCTGAAGATCAAAGGGCGAGTTGCGTGGGTGTTGGAAAGAGAAAAGGAGTCCATATCACATCATCCTACGGGGATGGGAGTCGAGTTTCTCTTCGATGACGATAAAAAACGAGTTGTCATGGGGGAATTCGTAAGGGATTTGCTTGACCTGATAAGAATTATGGCGATAACCGAAAGTAAAAGGAAGGATGTTTGAAAACGTAAGGGGGACAATAAACATGGAAGCAGACCCCATCAACATAATCATAACGGGAGTGGGCGGCCAGGGTAATATACTTGCAAGCCAACTGCTGGCGAGCGCGGCGATAAAAAAGGGTTGGTACGCTTCCATCGGTGAAACGTACGGCGCCAGCCAGCGAGGCGGTTCGGTCATGAGCCATGTGCGGCTGTCCAGAAACTACCAGGTAGGACCGTTGATACCGACCGGCGAAACCCACGTACTGGTCGGCTTCGAACCCCTGGAAACAATGAGGGTAATGATCGACTACGCCAATCCCGAATCGAAAGTAATCGTCAATCCCAGACCTACCTATCCGGTCGGCGTTATGGCCGGCGTCTCGATATACCCGGAAGTTGAGAAGATCGTCAACGCAATGAAAGAAAGCGTTTCCGAAGTGATTGTTATCCCCGCGACCGACATCGCGCAGGATTGTGGAGTGGCCATTGCGCAAAATGTCGTTATGGTGGGCGCGCTCGCGGGTAGCGCTTACCTCCCATTAAAAAGCGAGGATTTCGAAAAGGTCATTCAGGAAACCTTTACCGGTGAGAAGCTCGATCTCAACCTCACCGCCTTTCAACGCGGTGTTTCCAGCGCGAGTGAAGCTCGTAATTAACGTGGAAAATCGTGGCGGGCGGTGAAAAATTCCAACCGGCCTACGTACTGTTAGGAGAAAGGCGTCTGAAAGAAAGGGCGCACGCGGCGCGCGAGTTGCTGTCGCCGTGCGGATTGTGCCCGCGAAAATGCGGTGTGGACAGGCTCGGCGGTGAGCCGGGTTTCTGCAAAACCGGACAAAACGCCGTCGTGTCAAGTCGCAACCTGCATCACGGCGAGGAACCTCCGATCAGCGGCTATCGGGGCAGCGGTACCATCTTTTTCACCTACTGCAATCTCCGGTGCGTTTTCTGCCAGAATTACCCCATCAGCCAGATGGGAGTCGGCGATGAGACGGATTCCGAAGATTTGGCCGATATGATGTTGTCCCTCCAGGATAGCGGCGCACATAATATCAATTTCGTCACCCCGTCCCACGTATTGGCCGCCATATTGGACGCGCTGGTAATCGCACTCCGGAAAAACCTGAAAATACCCCTCGTTTACAACTCGGGCGGCTACGATTCGCTCGAAGAATTGCGTTTACTGGACGGTGTGGTGGATATTTACATGCCTGACGCAAAATATTCCGACAACAAGGTCGCAAAGCGGTTGAGCGGCGCCGAAGATTACGTTGAAGTCAACCGCGCAGCGCTCAAGGAAATGCACCGGCAGGTGGGCGTGCTCGAAATGGACGAACGCGGCGTGGCCCGAAAAGGCCTGTTGATCAGGCATCTGGTGCTCCCCGAGGATCTTGCAGGATCGGAAGATTTTATGCGCTTTCTGGCGGAAGAAGTCTCCACGGATACATACATAAGCCTTATGAGCCAATATTTCCCCGCCAACAAGGCCGCACTATACCCGGAAATAGACAAACCGATTAACAGAGACGATTATAGACGAGCGCTGCGCGCCATGGAGCAGCACGGCCTGCACAACGGATATATACAGGGAGCACGGTAGGCCGGCGCCCAATTAACCCGATTCTCATCGGGATTTCTTACAAAACCGTCAAAAATAGTCGCACAAAAACAAAAGAACGTACCTTTCCCATCATGATCCATCGACATAAAATAACGTAACGCCAACGAAGTTACATTCCACATTATTTATATCGTGTTCAATGCGTCGTCCAGATCGGCGATTATATCATCAGGGTGCTCAAGTCCGATGCTGAGCCTCATGCCGCCGGGCAGCACGCCCTTTTCCAGTTTCGCGCGGTCGGGCAATATGAAATGTGTCATGCTCCACGGGTGTTCGATGAGGGTTCTGGTGTGTCCCAGGCTGACCGCCACGCAGACCGAATCGGCGTTTTTCGCGATGTGTTCCAGAAAGCGCCTGCCGGTTTCGAGCTCTCTTTCGCCGGCACGCAGGTTGAAAAACATGACGGTCCCCGGCGCAAAGTTACCGTCGAAGTCTATCATTTGCTTACGCGCCAATTCGTGCTGAGGATGCGAAGGTAACCCCGGCCAATTGGCAAACTCGACCTTTGGATGGTTTTCGAGAAAAGCGGCGATTTGGCGAGCCGTCTTTTGCTGCATACAAACTCGCGCCACCAGCGTGGGCAGGCCATGCACCAGCATGTTCCATGCAACCGGAGCGCTCAGCACCGAGCCGAAGTTGGCTCGATGATACGCGATCAGCGGCCTCAACTTGGCACTCATCGCCGCCGCGCCTCCAAGCGACGTTCCGAAACCGGAGATATTCTTCGTCAGCGAATGCACCACCACGTCCGCGCCCAAGTCGATGGGTCGCTGGCAAAATGGAGTGGCGAAGGTCGAATCCACCACCAGGCTTGCCGGCGAATAGGACTCCTTCATGGCGCGAGACACCGCTGCGATATCCACCAGCGTAACAGTGGGGTTCACGGGCGTTTCGAGGTGCACCACCTTGACGCTCGGCGACAAAGCCCCTCGCAGTTCATCGATATTGTTCAGGTCGATGAACTTGCAACTTATACCCATCCTTGGCAGCCAGTCTTCGATGATGGAAAGTGTCTCACCGTACAGTGTCGGATGAGCGATCATCTCGTCACCCTGCCTCAGCAGGCTCATGAACACGCTCGATATGGCGCCCATTCCCGAAGCGAAGCAGCAGGCCGCTTGGGCGCCTTCGGCCAGCGCTATCTTCTCCTCGAGCGCACATGCGACGGGCTCTTCCATGCGCGAATAGAACCAGTAGGGCAACTTCGAAGGGTCGCCGCCATCGAGCACTTCCTGAGCCAACGCTTCGGTGTCCAGCATCTCCTCGCGCCATGCGTAGGTGGTGGACATCACCAGCGGCGGCGCCAGCGCCACGTCCTCCACCGGGCGGCTATCTTCGGGATGATTTAACAACAGCGTCCTAATGGATTTTTTCTTTTCGTCAGACATCGATTGATCTCCACCTCTTCACGGGTTGAGAAAGCGGCTTACCTCTTCCATGAGGAACCCGACCTTCATGGCAAGCCCGGCGTTTCCAGTGGGTTTTATCTTTCCCATGAAAAAAGCCATCCGGGGCGTGTCGCGCCCTTCGATCAAGTCCATAAGACCGCCTACACCGTCGAATGTCACGGCGACGTCCGCATCGGCGGCACGACGCCGTACGGCCCACTTCCCTCCATCGACAGTGACGTAAGCCGCCGGGCCGTCAGGTTCCACTTGCCAGGCGAGCACGGCATCGTTCGTGTCGAGCACGTATGCGAAACCCGGATCGAAATTCCCCAAAACTTCGAAGCAGCGCGCGATGGTCCCCAGCACGATAAGCGCTCTCGTGGCCGGCGCCGTATTTTTGCCTTCGATAACCTGGGCCATGCGCTTCATGAGTAACCCGAAAGCTATCAACGACACCGGCCGGGGTAGCGCGCCTCGAACCCTGGGAATCGCTTTGCCCCCCGCGAAAACGGCGTTTAAAGAAGCGGCATCCCTGAACTCGATAGTGATTCCTTCGTTTCGCGCGCCGCGCTGCACGCTTACACCGTCGGCGCCTCCATAAACACTGACGGCCAGCTTGGGGTCGGAAGCCACGCTTAGCGTCACAGGCGATTTTATCCGCCTCGACCACTTCTTCGCTTTAGGGTCCGCTATAGCAAGGTCTTCCAGAAGCGGCAAAACCGCGAATAAATTAACTCGAGCGCGAAGATTTTCGTCCATAAATTATCCGACCATTATCATAGCGAAAACAACGGCTAATTAAAAACGGCCAAGCGTTTGTTTTTACAAGGGGCGACCCGGACGAGCCGTATGGCCGACCGGTCGCCTTTCATCCATAAGCGCTAATACTTGTAACTGCCCTGTCTTTACTTGTCCAACAACTCGCAGGTATGAAAAAAGCGCGGGAAGCAATAGATTAAAGACTCCACCAGATGGGATGGGAATATGTTGCCGTTACCTCTAAAGTTTTATCAATCTTCCCAAAGTAACCGTTCAGCTTGCCCAATAAGATATACGAAA
>CAZDAF010000103.1:0-10804 GCA_964503115.1 uncultured bacterium | reverse complement strand
TCATTCCGAGCCGAAGGCGAATCGCAGCAAAGCGGAGATCCGTATGGAGAATCTCAACCCGCTTTATTCGCCTCAACCGCCGAGATCCTTCGCTTTCGCTCAGGATGACATTTCTGTAGCTCAGGATGACATTACCCGTTGTTCCGTCCTTCCGCCTTTTCCCTTCAGCCTTTTCCCTTCAGCCTTTTTCCTTCATGTCAATGCCGCTTTTATGGCGTATACGCCGGTTATGAGGATCATCAATCCCGTTCCGAGATAAAGATACGGCACGTTGAATATGCTTGCCGCTATTCCAAAACCGACGGCCAAGAGGCCGCATATAACTCCCAGCACGACCACCTTATCCCACTTGCCGACGGGCGCTTCCCCCGCCAGCACTCTGCCGGTATGACCCTGCACCAGCATACGGTAAGGCTTGCCTCCATACGTGTATTCGACTGACCAAAGCGGCAGATAAACGAGGTCGGCCTTTTCGATATTGACGTTAACGTCGAATGAAGATACCTCGCTGACCTCGTCCGCGATTTTCTTGCGGGAAAAAGCTGCAATCTCGTTTTCAGCCTTCGCCTTGGCGTCCTCGTCCGTTAGCTGTCCATTGATTACTTCTATATTTCCGACCAATTTTTGATCGAAAGGTTCTTTCCCTGTAACGAGGTCTACGCCTTCGCTTTTTTCGCTGCCGAGGTTCATTTGCAAGGGGAAATCTCCCCAATCGGCGGAAGTGGACTTTGCGCCGGGGTTAAGCGCCCAAAATCCGAAGAATTCCCCGGGATCCGTACGCGCATAAACCACCCACATGACATCTTCCTCCCTCGATCCTTCGACGCGGTCGTTGCCCGAGATACCGGTGTAACTTGTGGACGCATGCGCATAAACGGCCCAGAAGGGCAGGTAGTGGGGTTCGAGCCGGGTGAAATTAGCTTTATTCGCCAGATCGGCGGCTTTGAAAACCCCTTCCGACATCCATTTTCTACATGCGTTCATAATTTTGCCCTGGGTGAATTTGCCGGGTATGATGAAAGGCTCGGCGATGGTTACGATATTGTCGTAAGCCGCAAGCATGGTGGTCGAGCCGCAGTAGTTGCAATGCAGGACGTTTTCGCCGTGACGGTAGGGAAGGGGAGCGCCACAACTGTTGCATTTGTAGGTTTTCGGGGATTCTTCGGGCATATCGAAATACCTCTTATTTTTTGATATTCATAATTTAGCTTGCGCCGCGATGTGAAGTCAACCGCCCATGAAAGAAAGATTCAACCACAAAGGCACAAAGAACACAAAGGAAAAGAATCTTTTTGTTTTTTTGCTTTTGAGTCTTTGGCGGCAAGCCAAGTCGATTCCTGGTTTTAGCTTTGAAATAAAAGAAAAGAAAGATTCAACCACAAAGGCACAAAGAACACAAAGGAAAAGAATCTTTTTGTTTTTTTGCTTTTGAGTCTTTGGCGGCAAGCCAAGTCGATTCCTGGTTTTAGCTTTGAAATAAAAGAAAAGAAAGAAAATTTAAATTCTTTGTGTTCCTTCGTGTCCTTTGTGTTTTTGTGGTAAAAAAACAAGAAAAAAGGGTAGAAGTGTTTGAAATTGCAGAAGTAAACCCCTTTTGAGACACACATCTCTTAGTTTACATAATATTTATTATCGGTACCAATGGATCTGTGGATAAATCTGTGGAAAAACTGTTGAAAAGTCTTAATCTAAAGCAAATGCCTCAACTTGCCCACGACCGTCGATGACGAAAACCTTGCCGCCGACTATCAAAGGCGAGCCGGTTATGCCACCCCACGTTCTAAAACGGGCCAGTTTCTTTCCATCGTTTGCGTCCAAGATAACCAATTTGCCCCATGATGAACCGAAAATCACCCGGTTGCCTAATGAGACTGCACCGGAGAGTGACGACTTTGCTTTGTGACAAGTCGCCTTCCAGACCTCCTGGCCGGTGCTCGCTTTGAGTGCGTGGATGCGGTTGTCCTGACCTGAAACGATCACCAAATCCCCTGCCATAGCTATCGGCTCTATGCTGCCCTGTTCGAAACTCCATTTGACCTGGCCGCTCGACCTGTCGATTGCGAAGACATATCCGTCGTAAGTAGCTAAAAATACTAAATCTTTTGTAACGGACGGCGTCGAATCGATATCCTCGAATCGCCTCCTGTTCGCCTCGGGCCTTTTGCCCCAAAGCAACTCGCCGGTAAGCGCATCGAGCGCCGCAACTACACCGTCGGAGGCTCCAAAGAATACCGTTCTGCCGTTTATCACCGGTCTGGGCAGGCCCATTATGGTCATACGTTTGCGCGTTTCGCGCTTATATTGCCACTTCCATTTACCGGTTTGGGCATCGACGGCATAAAGAGTGTCGTCGCCCGCAATGAAATACACCAACCCTTCCCAAAGTGTCGGCGCCGAAACTACGGCGCTCTTGAGATTCATTCTCCAGCGCTCTTTACCGTCGGCAGCGGCAAAAGAGCGAAAAGTGCCGTCGTCAAAGCCGAGATATACTCCATTTTCGTCCGCAGCTGCGCCGTACGGCATCGGCTTTGAAATCCTGGACTTGGTTTTTTCCTTTCGTTTCAGCCACTTGAATTTTTTCTTTTCCTTCTTCTTATACTCAAGAGCCCACTCGGGCGGGTCCTCTTTTTTCACGATTTTAATGCCCCTGACCTTAACTTCCCATTTGATTTTACCTGTCGCAGCATCCAACGCAGCTACTCGCCCTCTCCGGCTGGCGGCGTAGATTATGTCTTCTCCGGCGCAAGCCAATGCCGCCCCTTCTCTCCAATTCGCTCCGACCGGGCCCATGGGAGCTATGTATGTAGCCCACAATCGCCCCGGCGCGGAACGAGCATTATGTATCGGGTGCCCTACCATAAAGTAAAGTGTTAAAAATAGCAACGTAAGTAGCTGTATTATAACCTTTTTCTTCAATTGATTCTTCCCCTGTACGTCCTATTGATCTCCGGGTTCAGGCTCGGGAGACTCCCCTTCCCTTCCCTTTTCCGAGGATTTAATCTTCAGTTGCTCGATTTGACTTTCGAGACCTTTGGTTAGCTTCGAATCGGAATAAGCATCGAGCGCCAATTGATAATATTCTATAGCTTCATCGAATTTCCCGAGTTCTTCGAAACATCTGCCCCCATAAACGAGCGAAGCCGCCCGCGAAATGGGCGTTTTTTCATCAACCAGCTTCCTAAAGATCGCCAGGGCCTTATCGAATTTCTTCTCGAGGTAGAAGCTCATACCTATATTGTATCGCGCCGGCCCGGCGAGGCTGCCCTGCCCTTCCATCTCGACAACTTTCCGGTAATTTTCACGCGCCTTGTCGTATTTTCCCGTTTTTTGATACGAGTTGCCCAGATAATACAGTATTAACGGGTTTTCCTGGGTACGCGGGCAGTCCCTTAAAAGTTTCTCGAACTTATATGCGACATCCTCGTATTCTTTGGTGGTGTCGAAAGCAACGTCACTCGGGGCCGTCGGTGCGATTGCTTCACTCTGCATTGCCAGGTTAAAAGCGCCGAGCGCGTCCGCCACCTGCTCCTGATAGCGCGCCTTCGAGTCGGCGATACTCGACCGCACCAGAATCACCACCACGATAACTACCGCCACCAGGCCGGTACCGATGAGCGCCAGCGGCCAGTTTTCCCTGCCCCACTCGGTTACCTGCTCGGAAAAAGTTAAAAATTCGTCCGTTTCCTTGAGTAGATCCTTGCGACTTACTTTCTTCTTGATTTTACGAGCCAATTATTCCTGCTCCTTAATCTTTTTCAGACAAGGGACTTAAGCCCCTTGTTCATGTTCGGAGTGAAATGGTACCATCGCCGCTCGTATTGTCAAGGCAAGCTCTCCCCGTTCACCCTTCTCTTTTCCCGATAGCCTTTTTGGCTTCCCGCTCTGCGGCTTCGGCGCCTGCGACGGCAGTGTCCGCCGCTCGAGCTGCCATTTCGGCGGCCTGGGCTGCCATGGCGGCGAATTCGGCTATCGCGGTGATTTCCGTAGCTTTGCCGTCGAGGTTGGAAACCCTGGCGGCTTCCGATGCGGCGGATTCCGCAGCCAGCGCAATGCTCTCGACCTCGGCGGCGTCGGCAGCGGCGTCTCGGGCGGCGTTTAGCGTTGCTGCATAAGCCTTATCGGCAGCCTCGATATTGTCGGCCTCGATGCTATCGAGAGCGAAAGAAGCGGCCTCCACAGCGTAAGCGGCGGCGTTCTCCGCCTCGCTCCATGCCACACGAGCGGCCTCGGCGGCTTTCTTGGCGGCCTCGGCGGTCGATTTTATAATCTCTACCGTTTTCCTTTCCATTCTTAACCCCTCCCTAAAACCTCTTCAGATCGTTTTTGGTGAACGTCCATTCCGGCGTGTAAAGTATTTCTCCAAAATCGAGTTTGTACCAGGGGGTTAAGCTCGAGTCAACCGGGTTATTCAACACATGGATTTCCTGCGCCGGCATGTAGCTTTGAACCAGTAGGAACAACTTCTTGCCCGACCCGTTGACTGCCATATCCGCCACCAGTATTGCATGCCCCGGAAAACCGCCCTGGATGAACACATCCCCTATCTTCATCAGGCTTACATCGCTTACTTTGTGCAGTTCCTGACTCAATGAATACGATCCCGCATACGAAAAAACCACGTTCAGGTATCGCCTGAAACCGGGATAGGAAGAATTTCTTTTTGAAGACTTGGCCCACCTGACCCTGTTGCCTTTTACGCGGGGTCTGTACCCGTCGACCCATTTTTTGTACTCGGCCTTGTGCCCGCTGGTGAAATTGAAATGTATAGCGTCGAAATCGGCGATGGAATAGAAATACTCCGCCCTCAAGCGCATCACCGCGTCGGCGCATTGTTGCAGATCGCGCTTCCCGACGTCTATATCCACAACGGCAAAATGCGCTCCCTGGTTTGCCTTTCGTTTCCCGTTGTACAGGTAAACCGGCGGCTTGCCCGGTTTGAGCGGCAGATGCCTCAGCCAATCCGCGAAGCCGCCGGGTTGAGTTTCGACTCGGCGGTACCCTCTGGGAACCGGAATTCGAGCGGCTATCGATTGAGTTTGGTCGTATTTTTTCAGCCACGGATAGATGCGCGATTGAACGGCCGCCGGAGCGGTCAACAGAATCATGCAAAATAAAAATCCAAGGTTCTTCAAAAAAACCGACATATCACTATCTTGACCCATAAAGCGATATTTATCCAGTATGTAATTCCCTGCAATAATTACCGGGCGGTTCTTGGTCATGGTTAGGCAGGTCGTAATTTTTCAGGATAAACTTGGAGGTTTGGCATAGGTTTTTCGGAGTATTATGCTAAAGTTGTTGCAGAAAAAACGCTGATAAATTATTTGGCGGGTGAAATGGCGCTTGATCAAGTAAACCGAATCGCAGGTGATACTTGAAAATGGCTGGATAAGCGGCATGCCGCATGATTCCAGATTATGTAATTTTCAAAAGGGAGTATGTAAGATGAAAATTCCGGATAAAGGGCTTGAGGAAAACGCCCTGTTTCAAAGACTGGAATCTTTCCACGAGAAAGATCTGGAAATGCGAGACGGGAAAATGTTCGGACACGCGTTCCTGGTCAATGACTCGGTCAGAAAGGTTGTCGAGAAGGCATATACCATGTACCTCTGGAAAAACGCTCTTGACCCGACGCTTTTCCCCAGCCTGTTGCAACTCGAGAACGAAGTTGTGGCGATGTCGCGGGCGCATTTGCGTGGAGACGACGATGTGGTGGGGAATTTCACGAGTGGAGGGACGGAGAGTATATTGCTCGCCGTAAAAGCGATGCGGGATAAGGCGCGTTCCGAGCGGCCCGAGATTACTGAGCCGGAAATGATATTGCCGGTTACGGCGCACGCGGCGTTCCATAAAGCGGCACATTACTTTTGCATCAAAACCGTGTTGACGCCGGTCGACCCTGAGACTTTCAAAGCGGACGTGTCGGCCATAAAGAAAGCCATATCTTCAAATACGGTGCTGATTGTCGCTTCCGCGCCGTCTTATGCGCACGGTGTTATCGACCCTATCGGAGAAATCGGGGAATTGGCGCTGGAGGACGACATTCCCTTACATATTGACGGCTGCATAGGCGCTTTTTTGCTTCCATATTACCGGCAACTGGGCGTGGATGTACCCGATTTCGATTTTACGGTACCCGGCGTCACGTCGATATCAATGGACTTCCATAAATATTCGTTTGCGGCAAAGGGAGCTTCCGTGATTCTTTACCGAAACAAAAAGCTCAGGCGGTACCAGATATTTTCCTGCTCCGACTGGACGGGATACACCGTTTTGAACCCCACGGTGCAGAGCAGCCGGTCGGGCGGCCCGCTGGCGGGCACATGGGCGGTTCTCAAATTCCTCGGTAATGACGGTTACCTCGAAGTCGTCCGGAAACTGAAGGGGGCCACCGATAAAGTTATCGAGGGAATAAACGAAATGGACGACCTTTATGTCCTCGGCAAGCCGGAGATGTGCTTACTTGGGATCGGGTCGGAAACGGTAAACGTGTTCCATATCGTCGATGAAATGAAGGAACGCGGTTGGCACATCCAGGCGCAGCTTGGGCTGGCTAACACTATTCATCGGGAAAATTTCCATCTAACGATACTCCCCTCGAACATCGACAGGATTGACGAATGGCTGGGTGACTTGCGCGAATGCGTCGAGATCGCCAAAACCCGCGAGCCGGGCAAGCTGGCGGAACAGATATCCGCGTTACTGCCGCAGACCGACACGGTCGAAATTGACGATGATGACATCTGGAACCTCTTTAAGCTGGTGGGGATCGAAGGAGACGCACTGCCCGGTCGGATGGCTGAAATCAACGAGATACTTAACGCATTGCCGCCCAAGCTGGCCGATACATTGCTCGTAGCGTACTTAAACGAAGTGAGCTGATATCGGGAGCGGATTACCAGACGGGTTCTATATTGTAATCGATGAATCTCAGTGTTTGCGCCGGAAGGCGCCATACAGTTTTCTTTTTGCTTATCCTTCGACAAGCTCAGGACATGCTTTTCTTTTCCCAAAAGAGCATGTGCAAGTACCTGTACCTTCGTTGCGCTTGCGCCGGAAGGCGCCATATAGTTCTCTTTTGCCTTCTTTTCTTTTTCCAAAAGAGCTGTTGCAAGTACTTGCACTGTGCTCGCGCAGGTAATATTACTGTAATTGATGGATCTCGGTGCTCGCGCCGAAAGGCGCCATATAGTTTTCTTTTTGCTTACTTTTTCTTTTTCAAAAGAAAAAGTAAGTTGACTTTTCGGTAAAAAAACTTACCCTCCTAGTCATGGATCGGTCGATTATAACGAAATACACGGTTTGTATTTTGGCTGCGACTGTTATGTTTACAGCATGTGCGGGCACCCGGAAGAGTTATTTACCGGCCCGTGTAAGCTCTTACCACGACGCTTACAAGTGGAAGAATTTTCACCGCGCCGCCATGTTTGTTGACGACCCTGAGGATTTTCTACGGAAAATGAAAAAAACCGATCAGCGCATCGAAATCGCCGAGTATGAGATAATAAGTCTCCGTGTTAACGAAGAATGCATTGAAGCTATAGTCGAGATACGTCGTACCTACACGGTTTCTCCTTCCGTTACCGCCCATTCTCAAATTGTGGAGCAAAAATGGAAGTTCGACCGCAAGAAAAAGGATTGGTTTCTGGTTTCTCCCTATTGAAAAAGCTTCCCCTTTCCGATCCCGCCAGGTGGGACCCAATAAAGCGATTCGTCAAGTTTCCGATGGAACGGGTACACATTGAGCTGACGAACCGCTGTAACTTTAATTGTGCTTTTTGCCCATCCAGGCGCATGACCCGCCCGAAAGGGTCGATGGACGCAGAGCTGGCCAAAAGGCTAATTGAAGAAATCGCCGTCGAGGGCATTGCCGAGAAGGCTGTTTTCCACATAATGGGCGAGCCGACCCTTTATCGCCATTTGCCGGAAGTGCTCGAACATGCAAAGAAGTTCAACCTGACCACCACGTTGTCGAGCAACGGCAGTCTTCTTGACGAGCAAATGGCCGACCGCCTGGTGGGCGCCGGACTATCCAAAATAAACGTCAGCCTTCAAACGCCTGACGAGACGAGTTGGGAGTTGCGCGGTTTTCCGGGGTTGACTTTCGATCAATACAGCGACCGGATTGTGCGTTTTGCGGCTCGAGTGATCGAACTTCACTCCGACATGGAGGTGCGAGTGCTGGTGCTTGTGACCGGCACGAGGTGGTGGGCCAGGCCGTTTGCGGGGAATATGGGTATAAGAGTGGTGGACACCGACCGCGATTTACGCGCAGTACTCACTCAATGGACGAATAAACTGTACGATATTGCCGAAGCCGCCGGGGATCGGCGTTACAACCGCCAAAAGTCGCTCGACGCCATCAAGAATGTAGACGCCGGCGCATGGCATATACTCCATATCCACCCCAACTTCGCTCTCGAAACGTACATGCTCGAAAACTGGGGCAACGCTATGGCCGACGGTGTGATTCATCCCGCGCCATTCGGTTATTGTTCCGGCCTTTCGGATCATTTCGGCGTATTGTGCGACGGCCGGGTGGTGTATTGCTGTCGGGATTTCGACGGCAAGACCGCATGGGGCAACGCCCACGACGAATCGCTTGTGGATTTGCTGAATAAGCCTGAAGCCGTCCGGGCGGTTCGAGGATTCACGCGCTATCGAGTTGTCCATCCATACTGCCGCCGCTGTCTGGGGTCGTCAAACCGGATCGGATGGGCGATAAAGCAACTGGGGTCGATATTTCTGGTTGATGTGCTTCGAGAACGCTTCTACAGGGAGATCGACCTTTACGAATAACCCGATGGAAAAATCCGTGTCTAAAGTACTTATAGTTGCCGGCGAAGCCAGCGGCGACTTCCACGCCTCACGGCTGATCGGCGCTTTTAAGCAACTTCGTCCGGAGGCGGAAGTGTACGGTGTCGGCGGTCCGGCCATGCGCGATGCGGGTGTGCGAATTATTCGAGATATATCGGGGCTTATGACTTTCGGCGTATCCGAAGTAATCAGGCATATACCGAACATCGTCGTCGCATTCCTCAAAGTTCTGGGCGGTATATCCCGCGAGCGGCCGGATGTGGTGGTGCTGGTGGATTATCCCGACTTCAACATGTGGCTCGCTCGCGCAATAAGATGGCGTTACGGGAAGAAGCCTTTGATATTATATTACATCACACCGCAGGTTTGGATATGGCGGAAGTACCGCGCGCGAGTTCTCGCAAGGCTGGCGGACCGGCTCGCAGTGGTGTTGCCTTTCGAGAAGGAATTTTTCGCCGATCTCGGCGCCAAGGTTCATTTCGTAGGGCATCCGCTGCTGGATATCGAGAAAGAGGGAGAAGCGGCTCGCAACCCGATGCCGAACGACGATATTGGAAGAAAAATCGCCCTGCTGCCGGGAAGTCGTGTCGAGGAGCTGAAAAACTACATGCCGCATATCATGGAAGCGGTACGCCTGCTCAAGGAATCGGGCGGGGATTGGCGCTTTTTTATAGTAAAAGCTCCCACACTTGACGAATCGGATTTCTCGCCCTACCTTGGCGACTCATCGTCCGGAGTGAAAATCGTCAGCGGGTCAACGCAAAAACTGATCGAGGGGGCGGAATTCGCCGTGGTGGCGATGGGCACCGCCACTCTCGAAACGGCTCTCGCGGGCGCCCCGGCGTTGCTTATAGGAAAGGTTTCGCTCCTGACATACCTGTTAGGCATTTATTTGATGAAAATGGACTTCGAATATTACAGCCTTGTTAATTTCATCTTGAAGCGACCTGCATTTCCCGAGTTGATCCAGGACAATATCTCCGGCGGAAATATAGCGCAAACCGTCATGGATATAACCTCGAATGAGCACGCGATGGAGGCTTTGAGAAAAGCTGCGGCCGAGGTGCGGGAACGGCTGGAAGTCGAGCCGGGAAAAGAAACGAAAGGAAATACCGCTTCGCAAAGAACGGCGGCGATACTCGATGAGATGGTTATGGAGAGTCACCGATGAAAGACAACGAGGTCAAGCTAGGCCGGATAGGCATCGGAAAAAAAACTTTACGTATAGAGGATCTCGAAGATAAGGTTCATTTCGCCATCGACGCATACAAGCGAGCGTTCGATAAATACAAACAAGGCGTCGATTCCGTCCAGGACTGGGACATGGTAATAAAAGCGCTGTCCATCCAGCTCGAGGAATTGCGCGATTTCATCGCAGTGGCTCATCACAATATCGGGGTCATTTACGCATCCAAGGGGAAATTTCCAAAAAGTATCGAACATCTCGAACAAGCCCTTAAGTTCAACCTGAACTACTCCGTCGCCCACTATAACCTCGGTAAAGTCTTAAAAAAAGTCGGCGAAATCGAGTCGGCGGAAAAACACCTCGAAGCCGCAAAGCAGCTCGGGTTTGATAAGTAGGTTTTCAACCGGGAAACTTAAAAGATTCGGAAGAACAAACTTTGAACAATCCTGCCCTTCTTGAAAATGCACTCAAAGCGGTTATCCTAGCATCTCTGATACTTGGGAAGACCCCATCGTCTAGCCAGGCCTAGGACACCGGCCTTTCACGCCGGCAACACGGGTTCGAATCCCGTTGGGGTCGCTTTCTTGTCTTTCAGTCCTTACTTACGGTTCTCCGACAAATCGGCGTCCCTGCAACGCAGCCACACGCATTGCATGGCCGCGTGGGAGCGTTTTGTTCCGCGCAATAGGTTCGACAAGCTGCATCGAATGGCCGAGTTTTCGACAGTCCGACGAGACCGAAACGCCCTTACTTTCTTTTGGAAAAAAGAAAGTAAGCAAAGAAAACCTATTTACCGCTTCG
>CAZDAF010000102.1:0-10829 GCA_964503115.1 uncultured bacterium | reverse complement strand
TAAATACGCCGATTTGAAAAGTCCCGCAAATCTCATGGATGTGTTTGATATCTTTACGGTTAAAAGTAAAAGAAATATTATCCAGGGTAAATGGCCGAAAGGCAAAGCTCAAGCTGTGGAAGAACAAGCAAGGTGCGAGAACTTTGTAGAGAATGTCGTCGAGCCGTTTATGACGGCTATGCTAGAATACCGCTATAAAACCGTTATTCGCGCTCTCGAGCCTGCGCGAGAGGAATATGATCGACTCCGTTCCGCCTCCGGCGGGCTGAATTTTCAGGACTTGCTTATAAAGTCGGCCAAATTGCTACGCGACGATTCGAAGGTACGCGAGTATTTTCACGACCGATTCACTCATCTGCTGGTGGATGAATTCCAGGATACCGATCCCATTCAGGCCGAGGTGATGCTGCTGTTGACGGCGGACGACCCTGCCGAGAAAGATTGGCGCAAATGCCGCCCTGTCGGCGGCTCCCTGTTCGTCGTCGGCGACCCGAAACAATCAATATACCGATTCCGCAGGGCGGACGTCGTCACCTACAAGCAAGTGAAAAAGATCATCGAGGAAAGCGGCGGGTTGACGGTCAAGCTGAGCACCAACTTCCGAACCGTCGAACCGATTATCGAGTGGGTCAACGGGACTTTCGAATCGAAGTTCCCACAAAAAGAAAATGTATATTCCCCTGTCTACGTGCCTCTTTCGCACGGGCGCGAGGAGGCGAGTACCGGCGAACTCGCAGGTGTGAAAATCTTGCAGATACCTGAAGGTTACACAAATCGGGCGGACATTGCCGAATATGAAGCGGGAGTTTTGGCTCGAACCATCCGCCATGCGATAGACCGGAAAGCGACTGTCCCACGAACTCGCAAGGAGTTGGAAGACGGTATCGGGCCGGAAGCTCAGCCGGGCGATTTCCTTATCATTACCCGTAACAAGAAAAACTTAAGTATCTACAGCCTGAAGCTGCAAGAGCTGAATATCCCGCATCAAGTGACCGGGGGCAGCGCGATGAACGAGACGCCGGAACTGGAGCTGTTGCGCATTTGTCTCAATGCCGTCATCCAACCCGAGAACCCGGTGGCGTTAGTGGCGGCGCTGCGTAGCGAGTTATTCGGCATCAGCGATCCGGCTCTTTATGCTTTTAAGCGGGCAGGAGGGCGCTTTTCATATCGAGAGGGAATCCCCCGCGATTTCGATGGTGATAATGCGGAAGATTTCAAGGGTTCATTTGACCGCTTGAAGAAATACGCGCGATGGCTTGATAAAATGCCGCCCGCCGCGGCAATTGAAAATATCGTAGCCGACCTGGGACTCGAGGTGAGGGCATGCGCATCGCCGGGGGGAGATTTGCAGGCGGGGGCTCTGGCAAAAGCCATCGAGTTGCTTCGATTCGAGCAGGCAGACCATTGGAGCGCATCGGAGCTTGTCGAGTTTTTGGGCAGGATCATCGATCAAGAGGAAAAGTACGATGGCCTGCCGGCAAGATCGCAGGAAGATTCCGTAGTTCGTGTTATGAACCTGCATAAAGTCAAGGGCCTCGAGGCGCCGGTGGTTTTCCTGGCCGATCCTTCGGGGGAATGGGAGCATGACGTGGAATTGCACGTAGACAGGTCGGGGCCTCGAATCCGTGGCTATCTGGCTGTATATGGTAAAGCCAGGGGGCGTGAGAAAGCGCCATTTCTGGCAAAACCGCTCGGGTGGGACAAATTGGCGCGGGAAGAAAAGCGCTTCGATGACGCCGAAAAACAGCGACTGCTATATGTGGCCGCCACCCGCGCCGGCGCGCAACTTACTATTGCGCAGAGGGAGAAGGGTAATGATAAAAACCCCTGGGCTTCCTTTGCCGACCGTCTCGCCGACTGTCTCGTTCTTGTCGATTCTGAATATAAACCGGTAGAAACAAAGAAAATAACCGTAAAGACACAAGAAGTTAAAAGTGCTCGTGCCGATATCGGAAAGAAATGGGCTGTTACAAGCCGCCGAACGTACTACATCACCGCCGCAAAGGAAATATCGGTTAAGCGGGAAGGGCTGTATCCCGCCTCGGGCGAGCATGGCACGGAATGGGGCACGGTTATTCACCTGCTGCTGCAAAACGCCATGGAATATCCCGACGCAGACCTGGGAGCACTTGCCCAAGCCGCCCTCATTGAGGAGGGACTCGATCCTGAACGCGCCGGAGAAGCCATTGAGATAGTTAAGTCGGTAACTCGGTCGCAAATATGGAATCGGGCTTTGGCTTCCGAGTCCAGGTTTGTCGAGGTACCTTTCCAGACACTTGAGGACCCGGATGTTGAAGAGCCGAAAGTGATTCGAGGCGTCATTGATCTGGTATTTCTCGAGCCGGAAGGATGGATCGTGGTCGATTATAAGACTGACGACACCACTAAACGTTCTGTTGATGAACTGATAGGTCACTATCGCAAACAAGTCGAAATATATGCGAGGGAGTGGTCAAAATGCACCGGCCGACAGGTCCACGAAAAGGGCCTCTATTTCACCAAAACCGACGAGTACCGTAAGTGCTGATTACATAGGGGCACACCTGAAAAAATATCGATCAGTTTTCTTCCCCTTCCATTCCCCACAGGCCTTTTTTCATCAGGGTTTCGATTGTGCGGATTTGGCGCTTTACGCGACCTCTTCGATGATCGTCGGGAGAGCTGACTTTTAGGAAGCATCGGTAGTTTGCGAGAGATTTGTTGTACAGCCCGAGCATGTAGTAGCATTCACCGAGCAGTATCAGCAGGTTTTCTTCGCCTATATATAGCTCATATATGCTTTCGCGGAGGTTTTCAAAGTAATTTGCGGCCTGCCCCCAGTCTTCATTTTCAAAGTAGCACATGCCAACCTCGAAAGTTACAAAAGCGATCGCTTCATTGTCTATTCTGTCCAGGCGGCTGCCGTGCAGTCGCGTGTAGGTAATCACATTATAAATACTGATGATCTTAATTTCGTTTCCTTCGATTTTGAATCCTTCCGGCGCGATTGCAGGGAGTATGTACGTTGCTTGCAGGAGATAGTTTGCCATTGCGCCCAATCCGAGACTTATTGGGAGCAACGCCAGGCGGCGCTTGATGTCGTCCGCGAATCTACGCCGCCGTATTTCACGCTCGGCGAAATAAGCGATTTTTCCCTCGATCGCCTCGCATCCCTCCATGCGGCCCACCTCCCTTAGAGTTGGAGTGCAGCTTGCAATAATAGCGGTAACGGAAATGAGGCAGAGTATCAGTTTTTTCAAGTTAACCCGCAGCATGGATTCATGTATTTTTCATTTTGAGGCCTTAACGGCTCTGTCCAACGCCCAGCGTTTGATCTTCTTGATATCTTCCGCCATGGTGGTTGCCAGCGGCACCGTATGGCCTAT
Organism: uncultured bacterium; assembly: GCA_964503115.1. Lineage (GTDB taxonomy): Bacteria > RBG-13-61-14 > RBG-13-61-14 > CAYWKU01 > CAYWKU01 > CAZDAF01. The sequence continues at coordinate 7,464 of CAZDAF010000102.1, read as the reverse complement.
AGCGGTGTAAACGTCCTTTTCCTTGAAGGGGCGTTTGTGATCGAAGGCTTCGAACATGCCCGATACTACCACTTGTTCGATTTCCGAGCCCGAGAAGTCGCGCGTGGCCTTTGCGAGGTTTATGAGGTTGAATTTGCTCACGTCTTGATTACGCTTCTTCAAATGCACGCTGAAAATCTCCGCCCGTTCCGACTCGGTGGGCAAATCCACGAAGAATATCTCATCAAAACGGCCTTTTCGCAAAAACTCGGGCGCCAACAAGTCTATTTCGTTCGCAGTAGCCGCAATGAATACGAGCCCCTCTTTTTCCTGCATCCAGGTAAGGAATCTGCTGAAAATACGAGCGGTCGGGCCGAGAGTACTTCCCGTCTGAGTACGGCTGACGCCTTTTTCAATTTCGTCTATCCACAATACGCACGGCGCCATTGCCTCCGCCACCCGGAGCGCTCTGTCGAGCGTTTCTTCGGGATTGTTTAGTACGCCGGCGTATACCAGGTTGAGATCGAGACGGATCAGCGGCAGCTTCCAGTAAGCTGCGATGACCTGTACGCAAATACTTTTACCACAGCCGGATACACCCGTCATCAGAACGCCTTTCGGGGGTGAAAGGCCGGCCTCACGGGCTTTCTTTGTAAGAACGGCGGAGCGCTTTCGGAGCCAATCCTTGAGGTTTCCCAGCCCGCCGATGTCTTCTATGTCGAAGCGATGTTCGATGAATTCGAGCACGCCTGATTTTCGTATAAGCTGTTGTTTTTCGTGCAACACTCGCTCGACGCTTTCGTCATCCGGCTCGGGTTTCATCGCCGCGGAGAAGGCGTTACGTGCCTCATCGGAAGTCAGGCCCATCGACGCGTAAATCATCCGGTTCTTTATTTCCTCATTTGCGGCGACGGTTTCACGATGAGTTTTTTCGTAGCTCGTCCTGGCCGCTTCAAAAACCGCCTCCATATCCTCATGGCCCGGAAGCGGAAAGTCGAACACCGTTATCTCTTTCTCGAGCTCGGGGGATATTTCCAGGCGTGGCGAAATTACCACAAGCCGGTGGTATGTACCGAAGAAGGATCGGTATATCTCCCGCACACTTCTGGTCACAAGCGGGTCTTGCCACCACAGGTGCAGGTCGCGGTAAATATGGAAGGCGGTTTTCTCATAAGCCAGAGTCCATGCGAGTGCATCGGCGGGGTTTTTGGTATCGCTCACAATTTTTCCTTCCCGGTCTGTTATGCCGGCCGCCGCCGACCATATAAAAATGGGAACCGGCGTCTTAAAGGACTTTGTCGCAATCTCCGCCACGGCTTTTTCGACACGCGCTTCTTCCCAGCTGGTAACGTAAATCACCGGCATCATGGACAGTAGCGTATTTTTAAGCCGGATAATCGTTTCCGTCATGCCATCCATATTACCCGCACGGTGATATGTTGTCAAAGTCGAATCATTCGGGTGTGGCGCTCATGCTTGCACCTGCTCGATTTTTCCGCTACGATAATCAAAGTAACGCTTCCGCTTGGGATAAAGGAGGAGCAACGATGCCAAAGGATGTGCTCAAAAAAGTTGGCATTTTTAGAGAGTTGGAAGAGGGTGAAATAGAACGTGTGGCGGCGCTTTGCAAGGAAGCCGGTTTCGAGAAGGGAGATATAATTATCGAGGAAGACTCACCCGGTGAAGCTCTTTATATCCTGGAGTCGGGGCGTGCCAGGGTTGTCAAGATGGAGGGGGGGGTTGAGCGCAGCCTGGCCGAGGTGAAGTCCGGCGAGCACGTCGGGGAAATGAGCCTTATCGACGGCATGACCACCTCGGCAAGGGTAATAGCGGAGGAATCCACCGAGTGCCTTGTGCTGTATAAAGAAGATTTCGATCTGTTATTGGCGACGGACGACAAGCTCCATATAAAGGTGCTCAGGGCAATCAACCGCACGCTTGCCGGAAGACTCAGGCGGACAAGTGAAGACCTTATGGTCTGGAAACTCGAATTCAACGAGGAATTTTAATATCTCGGCAGGATAAAAAGATCGTTTACCCTTACGGAACGAAACGTTTCGGGCGGGTGACTAACTTACCAATGATGTGTTCCGATAAAAAATGTTCATGGTGGCAGGGCATATATAATGACTAAACAAGATAAAACCGCACTTGCGGCCGTGTTCACCAATATCTTTCTTACCGCCGCCAAATTTATACTGGCGTATCTCTCCGGCAGCCTGGCCCTTTTGGCTGAGGCATTTCACTCATTTTCGGACATCGGCACCTCGGGGGCGGTATTCTTGGCGGTTCGATCCGAGACGAAAAAAGGCTCTGCCGAAGGTGTCGAGCATGTTCCGTGGTGGAGACGCAACCCACAACAAAAGGTAGCCATCGGCATCGGTGTATTTCTGTTGGTGGTCTCGATTTTAATGTTCACGAAAGTGTTCAAGACCGGATCACTCGGGGTTAAGTACCCCGTTCCGATCGCTCTGGGCATGCTTGTGCTGGCGTTTTTCTCTTTTCTTCTTTCACGTCTTGAGTTATCGGTAGGAGAGAGCACCGGTTCGACGGCGCTGGTGGCCGACGGTCATCATGCCCGGGTGGACATGCTTGGCTCGTTGCTGGTGGCGGCGGCGCTTTTTGGCGAAAGCCTGTTATGGTCGGTGGACCGTTTGGCAGCGGGTATCATTTCGCTATTTATCTTTGTCCACGCTATGAACGTTTTTGCTGCTGTTTTAAAGGAAATGAAACGCAAGGAGGCTGCTGGTGAGTATCTTTTCCCCGGCTGGGCCGCCCTGTTTACTAAGGAAAATATCAATAATGTCTATAAGCGGCTGTTGGGCGCCATAGCTAAAATGCGCGGATTGTCGCTTGACGATCCCGATTACCTGTCACAGGCGGCGTCTACATTGCGACGCGCAGTGTTGTTATTGCTTGCCGTCGCATACCTGGCAAGCGGAGTTTTTACGCTCAAGCCAAATGAGAAAGCGGTGGTCGAGCGCTTCGGGAGGCCTCTTTCCGGCACTTCGATAAATCCCGGCATACATTACCGCTTGCCGTGGCCGATAGATCGTACAAGGAAAGTCGACGCCACCACTGTCAGGAGATTGGTTATCGGGAGCGAAATTAGCCCGGAATCCAAAGTGTTGCTTTGGACAAACATACATTATTTACAGGAATACAATGTTCTGACCGGAGAAAACATTTTCATGGACATAGGCGTCACTGTTCATTATCGGGTAAAAAACCCATATGAATATCTGTACAATGTGCGTGAAGCGGAGGCATTACTCAAAGAAGCGGCTTATGGAATTGCTTTTGAGATAATGGCGACACGCCGCTTCTTCTACGTTGTCACTGAAGGCCGGAATGAGGTGGAAAAAGAGCTCAGGGAGGCTCTTATATCGGCCCTTGAGCCCTTCAATACGGGCATTGAGATTGTAGACGTGACTCTCAGGGATTTGCATCCGCCCACCGCTGTCGCCGGGGATTTCGAGGACGTGGTGAGTGCTACCATAGACCACCAGAAGTACATCAGCGAGGCCGAGGGATACCGGAACGATCTAATTCCAAAGGCGAGGGGCGAGTCGAAATCAAAAGCCATAGCAGCCGAGGCATACAAGGCGAATCTCGAATTGAAAGCGGTGGGGGAAACCTCGCGTTTTCTGAATAACCTTACAGGCTACCAAATATCGCCTGTTATTATGCGAGCCAGGTTGTATATTGAAACTATGGAACAAGTTTTATCTAATAAAGAGAAATACATATTTCCTGCCGACGCAGCCACGTCCTCCGGCGTGGTAGAGCTTTATCTCCTGGATGAATCGACCCGAACGCGTATGGGTAAAGGCCGTTCGTCGTTGCCGTGAGGAAACTTTGGGGAGCGAGGAGTTGGAAGAGAGAGGTATTGAGACATGAGGGCGAAATTCTTGTTGATCATGGTGCTTGTCGTGATCGGGGTATTGGCGATTATATCGTGTTTTTACACTGTTAACGTCACCGAATATGCGGTTATAACGCAGTTTGGAGACCCTGTTCATGACGTGACCGAAGCGGGATTGCGCGTGAAGTTACCCACGCCGATACAAAAAGTTAACCGTTTTGACCGTCGCAAGCGGCTTTTCGCCAGCCGGTTGATGGAGTTCCTGACGAAAGATAAGAAAAATATCGTTGTGAAGTTTTATGTGTGCTGGAGCATAAAGAATCCCAGGCTTTTCTTGCAGGCGGTGGGGACGGATGCCTCCGCCGAGCAAAAACTGGATGACATGCTCACCTCGAAGGGAGGAGGGGCTCTCGGGGACTTCGATTTCAACGATCTGGTAAGCGTCGAGCACACGATAAAGATAAACGAACTTAAAAAGCGTATTATGGACGACATAAGCAATCAGGTTAAGAAAGATTACGGTATCGAGGTGCACGAAATCGGGATGTCGAGACTTGCGTTGCCGGAGGCCAACGCTTATAGCGTTTATGAGCGTATGCGCGCAGAAAGAAAGGCCATTGCGAACATGTACCGCGGGCAGGGGCAAGAGGGGGCCGCAGTGATTCGCGCTAAAGCCGAGCGCGAGAAAAGCGATATTCTCAGCAAGGCGTATAAGCAGGCGCAAGTTATTATGGGAAAAGGAGAGGGCGAAGCCGCTCGAATATATGCCGGGGCTTTCAAGAAGGATCCTGAATTTTATCGTTTCTGGCGAACCCTTGAATCATACCGCAAGGTATTGGATGAAAAAACAACCCTGGTGCTCGATGATAATTCGGAGTTGTTGAGGTACTTAAAGTAAGTGGACGATCAAGGCATGTTTAGGGAGTTCGGCGAGGAGCGCCGGACGGTTTTCGCGGATCTTGACCGGATTTTCAAGCTGGTCGCGGTAACGCTGATAGTGCTTTACTTCGTCAGCGGGGTATATATCATACAAGCGAGCGAAGAGGGTGTGCTGCAACGCTTTGGAAAACCCCAACCCGACACCATCAAGCCGGGGATACATTACAGGTTTCCGTGGCCGGTAGATAAGGTAAACAAAGTAAGCATCCGTGAGGTTAAACGCATCGAGGTGGGCTTCTGGCCCGACGACCCGACCGCCACATTTGCCGAGATGCTTCCTTATTGCATAACCGGCGATAAAAACATCATACATGCCAGGATGGTCGTGCAATATCAGATCGAGCGCCCCGCCGCGTATTTGTTTAATACCTCGGAACCAGACGTTATTCTCCGCAAGCTCGCCGACTCTGTTATTATCGATGAGATCGCATCGCGGCCCGTGGATCCGGTCCTGACGACCGCCAAGAGAGAATTGGAGTTGGCAGTCCACTCTAAACTGCAAGATGCCGTCAGGCGCGCCGGGATAGGAATTACCGTCAAAAGCATCGAAATCCGCCAGGTAGAACCGCCGGCGATGGTTATAGATGCGTTCAAAGATGTTACCAATGCAAAGGAAGAAAAATCGACCGTTACCCACAAGGCCGAGGAAAAAAAGTACAGACTTATATCCAAGGCCAAAGCTAAAGCGCGGAAAATTGTCGAAGAAGCAAAAGCATATAAATATCAGCGGATTAGCGCCGCAGAGGGTGAGGCCGAGCGCTTTTTAAGCTTGTATGAAAAATACCGTTTAGCGTCCGATCTTACTCGCAGGCGCCTGTTCCTCGATATAATCGAGGAAGTGCTGCCCCGAGTGAAATTATATGTGCTTGCCACTGATGAACGAGGCCGGCCCATGCGAATAAAGTTGATTCAAGGCGCCATGCCCACAAAGCCTATTCTCGACCTGGGTAGATAGTGTAAGAATATATCGCCGGGATTCCTGCCAATAACGCGTACCGCCCGTCCATGTGGGGTGGCGGTGAGGAGACGGCGTTACGACTTGGCGCATATCTGAATTACCCCCAACCCTTTTTTTATTTCGCCGGCTTATTAAAGCCGATCCGTTTTCGGCAATCGAATTGGTCTGCTATCATCCATATCGGTTATCGGAGAAGCTATAGTGAATCTGGGTGATAAATCAATCACTTGCGCGAATGTGGGTATTTCGGTACCTGTCCGCGATTACTTTCGGGTGGCGGTAATATTGGCGGCGGCTCTAATCGTTGTTTTTGCCCGAGAACTATGGTGGGGAATGAATCTCTTCGTGATATTTTTTCACGATCCCATTCCTTTTTACTTTTTCTATCCCAGCGAAATCTTTACCGCGCGCCAGTGGTCCAGTGGATTTTTTCCGATATGGGACCATTTAAGAGGTCTCGGCGCGCCTAACGTTATACCCACGTTTTTTGTAATTACCTACCCGTTGAGGATAATCTTGCACCTTTTCCCCATAGATACCGCGCTTTCTTTTTTTACTATTGTGCGTCTATGGACTGCGGGTATGGGTATGTATTTCGCCGGCAAATGCTTCGGCCTGGGACGATCCGGTTCGATGTGCGCCTCACTGAGCTTCATGCTATGCGGATATTTCATGGGATTTCTCTCTTTCCAGGACATGAATGCTTATGCTTTCTTCCCTTGGGTTCTGGGAATGTGGAGGAGGTGGATATCCAGGCGCACCATGGCATCCGCCGCAACCTGCGTCTTTCTGTTGGCATGCTCATTCGCCTCTCATCCGGAAGCCGTCTTCAATGGTACCGGCACGTTACTCTTCTGGGGATTGTTAATGGTCCAAATGAAGGAAATCCCCGGCCGGAAAAAGGCCGCATGGATGTTCTTATGGATTTTGCTTTTTTTCTGGGCCGGTTTGGCATGGTTGATAATCTTTTTTCCCTTTATCGAGTTTTGGGCGAACGGATGGGACTACCATCTATTCGACTTCGGTCGGATTCATTACGATGTTAAGACTTTTGCCGCTTTGATCCATCCTTTTTTCAATAATATTTTAATGGCCTTCGTCAAAACAAAGGATTTGCCTTATACGGTACCGTGGACAGCTTCATATATCGGTCTCGTGCCGTCTCTGTTTGCTATAACCGCTTTGCTCAGGTTTCGCCGCATACCGCGTGAGATAGCGCCGGCGGCCGTAATCCTTTTTGTCACGTTGGGAGTGGTTTACGGGTTACCTTTATTTATCGAGTTGACACGGCTGCCCGTCGTTAACTTCAGTTACAACTATCGCTATCTGCAGCCTATAGCGGCCTTTGCGGCGGCCTTTTTGGCGGGAGCGGGCATGAAGGAAATACTCGATGCTCCCGACCGCGGCGCCTGCAACACTGCGGCACTTGTTACAACGATACTTACAGCGGTTGTTCTTGTCTCGGGCGTGGTCGGATTAGCCATAGCGCCGTTACCGGAATATATCAGGCGGTTCCCCTACCTGACCGTTTCGACTCTTATAATCGCTTTATTGACCGTCCTGATACTTCTTGCTTACGCTCGTCGTAGGATATCGAAGCGCAATTCGGCAATAGCGCTCTCCGTTATGCTTTTCCTCTGTCTCCTCACCTCCAGATTCTTTGCGGGGCCCGCGGGGCGGCGAATCAGGAGTATTCCAAATTATATCAAGACTATCTTGGTCT
>CAZDAF010000101.1:0-10860 GCA_964503115.1 uncultured bacterium | reverse complement strand
TTCTTGACGTTATTGATCATGACCTTGAAGCTGTCGATCTTTTTCGCCAGGTCCGCGCCGCCCGCTTCCGGGCCTTCGATCCCCAGGCAGAGCTGGAAATCCTCCTCGTTGCCGACGAGGATATCGGAAAGGCCCGCGATTTCCGCGAAGATTTCATGCAGTTCTTTTTCCCGCCCCTTCCAGAACGACGCGCGATGGTTCAGGTCGAACGAAATTCGCGTTCCGTGTTTCTTGGCGGCCCGGGCCACTTCGAGGCAGAACGTACCCGTCTCGGGCGACAGCGCACCGATCAAGCCGGATAGGTGCACGATTTGCACGCCTTCTTCGCCGAAGAGGCGGTCCAGGTCGAAATCCTTGACGTTCAGGGTGCGCCCTACCTCGCCGGCGCGGTCGTTATGCACCCGCGGCCCGCGCGAGCCGGTTCCGCAATCGGCGATATTAAACTGGTGGCGATAGCCCCACGGCCCGCCCTGATCGACCTCTTTGGCCTCGACGTCGATGTGCCGCCCGGCCAGATTATCCTTAATGAACCGAGCGATCGGACTGCCCTTGACGAGGGTCGTCAGGACCTTGCAAGGCAGACCCAAATAGCTGGAGACGCTGGCCACATTGGATTCGGCGCTGGTGGCCTGCAAAATGAATGTATTACTACAATAAACCGGCTGCCCGTTGACCGGCGTAATCCGGCACCCCATACTCGTCGGCACCACCAGAGCATATTGACAATCTTTCCGAAATTCGATAGCCATAACTCATATCCTTTCATCGTTTGTTTATGTGCCGCTAAGGCACAAAGACACAAAGAAATCGACAATCAAGGAATCATCGCAATAAAATCCCCAGATGTCAAGACTCCGATAAACAAGATTATATTTGGCGCTTGCAAATTTCTGGAAGAAATAGACAATGACAACCGGGACATGAAAGGCCACCCTCAGTCAATTTTCCGTCCGACGTGAGGGTCGTTTCCCAATATCATGAAAAGTTCGTTTACACAGTTCGATGAATAGACCCGACAAAGGAAAATGGTATATGAAAAATATGTTCTTTATTACAGCGATTCTGTTTTTACTTCTTTCTACCGTGTCCTATGGAGACCAGAAAGCCCTCTATCAGTTCACCGGAAAAGACACCGCTTATTTTCGTGATTGGTTATTATGCGGTCCGTTTCCGAATGACCCCGACGGTGATCCTGTGAGTTACAAACACGATGATCGGTGTGAAGGATTTTACACCGATTATCTCAAATCCATTGGTGGCCAAGCCAATGCTCACCCGCAAGACGGCACTCCTGTTAAAGTGCCTGAACTCAATTTGAAATGCGAATGGTATTACTATCAAAGTGAAACAGACAAAATCCCTTTCAATGCTGTTTTTGAGCCGAATGACATGGTTGTGGCTTATGCATTCTGTCAGGTGAATTCCAAAGGCCGGCAGAAAGCCATCCTTTCGCTGGGCAGTAATGACGGCGTCATGGTATTTTTAAATGGAAAAAAAATTCATGAAAATCATCCCGTCAACGGCAGGTGGCTGCAGAAGGACAATGATTATGTACCGGTCATCTTAAGAAGCGGTCTCAACCATTTTCTGTTCAAAGTGGACGAAGGAACAGGGGATTTTGGGCTCGTGGCGCGTTTGCTCAATTATGAAGCGATTATTGCGAGTATCCGTCGTAACCTGGACAGCCATAAAGCCTTATCACTCGTTGCCGAAAATGAGCTTCTGGTTGCACAATTCGGCCGGCCGTACAAAATCAGTGCACTTGATCCGTCAGAGGAGGCATTGATTGAAATATTTGACGAGAAATCCAAAAAATGCGCTGAAAAAAGCGGATTGCCCGGTTCTCAGTTAAACTTTCTTTTAGACAATTTGCCTGATGGTTTTTTATTGGCCCGGGCGACGTTCAAAACCCCTGAAGAGGGGAAGATTATCTCGGAAAGAAGATATTTTAAAGGCAAATTGAAAAGGCATCCGTCTGTAAGAATGTTGAATAATGATCTCGTGCCGCTTGGTGATGACGGCAAGCCATTTTTTCCAATCGGCACGTATGGCGCCCCGGCGGAAGACTACAACAAGCTGAAAGACGCCGGATATAATTTTGTTGTTGCCGGCGCAAAAGAGCTCGACGAAGTTCACCAAGCGGGCCTGAAAGCGGCGGTTCCCGTCCACGGCATTTCTGCGATGCGGGATACCATCATAAAATACAGAAACCATCCGGCCGTACTTTGTTGGATGTTATACGATGAGCCGGGATACAACCGGGCCGATTTACTCGAAATCTACAAAATGTACAATATGGCCTATGAGCTTGATCCGGCTCATCCGTCATATCTTGTCATTACCATCAATTCGGTTTATGAAACGTTCGGTCGATGTTGTGATGTCTTGTGTATCGATACCTACCCCATCGAAAAAGGTAATATTGTGGATGTCGGAGATAACATTGTCTTGGCTTATGCGGCTTCCGATGGCGATCAGCCGGTCTGGCACTGCGGCCAGATGTTCAAATGGCCGGCCCAGAGACGCCCGACACCGCGGGAACATCGTTTCATGTCATACTTTGCGCTGATGGAAGGAGCCAAAGGGATGCTGTGGTACACTTATAAAGGGTACGGCCAGTATCTCCCTGAGGATGATCCCGGCCTCTGGCGGGCGCATAAAAAACTTTTATATGAATTGAATGAGCTATCGCCGCTGTGGATGGCGGCCGGATCCGGTGAACGAGTTGCTACGACGGATGATGAAACGCCCATCCGTGCACGGTTGAAAAAGTGTGCTCTGGGCACATGGCTCATTGCAGTGAACACGTCCAAAGTCAACGCTTGCACGGCGGAATTGATCTTGCCCCAATTTCAAAACACCCGTGCACGCGTTTATGGAACCGACCGGCGGCTGACGATTTCTAATGGACGCTTAAAGGATTATTTTTTGCCCCTCGACGTTCGCATTTATCAAATCCAATAAAACGTCACGTTGCAGAGGTGTAATTTTTATCCATTACCATCGCCGTTATGAATCGAGTTGTCGATGCACGACTTTGACGATCTGGCGTTCCAGACCGGGCTCGAACTTGGTGGGCCGGTCGAAGTAGCGCATCGCATCGCCCCCTTCGTAGCCGCCTTCCTTAAGGATTCGCTCTGACGGGATGTAACAGGGCACATCGTTGGAGTAGCCGTTCACCCAGATTCGCTTGGCGCCCAACTCGCGTTTGAGCCGAAGCGAGTAATCAACCACGACCTCGCCGGGCAGAAATACCATCGCCATCTGATCGCCAAAGGCCCAGGTCTGGATCGGATACGAGATATGCGTCTGCAGGGCCTCGCCCCGGTCGAGACGTTCCAACTGAACCTTGGCGTGATAGCCAATCGCACGGTTGCTGAAATTATCTTTCGGCAAAGCCGCCCGGCGTTCCCACTCTTGGCGAGTAGGCGGGGTGTCGAAGGCCAGATCGATCCGGTCCAGACGGCAAACCAGCTTACCGTCGAGCGGTTGCAAACCCCCGTCGATCAGCCGTTTGACTTCATCCGCGATCTGTTGACCCTGTTCGGCGGCCACCTCCACCTTGTCCCCGGTGACGCCCGAACTGGGATTCTGATCCGCGCCGCACCCGATGGCTATCAGCGAGACCGCGCCCGGCCATTGTTTCTCGATGGCCAGTTGGGCGTAGCCGGCCCAGTCGCCGCTGATCTTGTTGTTCGACAATGTCACACAATGGCAGGCATAGCTGGTATAGACCGCGCGAACTTCCCCACCCGGGCTTTTAACCACCAACAAGGGCAGATCGTGGTCCACCGGCCCGTCGGGATTGACTCCAATGCCAGTTACGCGGCCGTCCCGCTTGGCGCGTCGATTGATAGCAAAGCCAACGGAACCGAGTCCCCACTCGAGCCGACCCGGTTTGCAATTCTTAATCGCCGCCAAAGCCACCCGTTCTAAGTGATCGGCTAATTCTTTCGTATATTGATCGATATGCACCTGGTGTTCGGGGGGAATAGGTTCGCCGAACAGCGTGGGCGCAACCCCGGCGAGCATAGGCGCCGTATGCGTATGAGTCGAGCAGACCGCCACGCAAGACACATCAATCCCGGCTTTGGCCTTGAGACGCTTTCTTAAATCGCAAACCATAGTATCAGGCACACCCAAATTATCGACAGTGACCAAAATGGCGGGTGATCCGCCCTCGTTTTTGATGGCCAAAGCCTTGGCCCAAATCAGATGCGTTACTCCCTCCGATTCCTCACGACGAAACCCAAACCCACTCAATCGAACGGGATAGCCGGGTGTAATATCAACCTTAGCCACACCGACCATAGTGACAGAGTTCTCCCCTGCGACCGAATAAGCCGCCGACAAAGCCACGCCCCCCACGACACTTCCCAAAAAACGACGGCGCGTTATATCACTCATCGTATTCTCCTTTTACAGGCGGATAACCATTTGTCAATTGAGCGATCCGCGTTAGATCCCCAAATCAAATCAGTCCTGTTCTCATCGGGCAGTATATGGAATAATAAGCCGAAATTTGCCTGTTTTTGGATCGTTCTGGATATGATCCACTAATTTAACCTCAAATCGTACAACATGGTTCAATTCCTTCTGCGATAGTATTTTGGCCATCCTCTCACGGATAGCCGAGATGACTACTTCTTTATCGCCGTGGATTATTACTTTCATTGCTAATCTATCGTTCCCTGTTTGGACGAACTGAAACTTCTTAAGTCCGGGGACGAAAAACTCTACCAGCACGAGAGGGCTAATGAACTCTTTTCTACCATTCGCTGTAGCAAACCAAAGAGTCTCCTCACAACGCCCGGCGATCTTGTCGATAACAGGGAAAGGCCATCCACACTGGCATGGCTTGTCGCTTAATACAATTTCATCGTCCATTTGATAGCGAATCAGCGGTTGTGTGTAGTTGAACAGATTCGTGACAATGATCTTGCCGGGTTGGCTTGGCCTCACACACTTGAGATCACCGTCAACAACTTGAACGCTGAACCAATCATCAAAGTAATGGAGTCGGTGATGAGATCTGCATTCAATAGAAAAGGTCATTGTTTCAGTGGCGCCATAGAAATCCATGGGATTTACATTGAAGGCCTTCTCAATTATCTTCCTTATGGCAGGTATGAGAGGTTCACCACCACACCCAATACTGTCGGGGGCGATGTTGATATGGCCTGCAATCTGTTCCTTTGCCAAAAGACTGACTCCGGAGGGATAGCCAAATAGATTGTTAGGTTGAAAGCGGTGTAAATCCCGACAAATCTCATCTAAGGGACTGCTTATGGATTTCACCATGACCTTGAACATCAGACGCGGGGCTTCCAGAACGCCGGTTACCCCTGCATAATGCCCATCCGTGGCGCCTATAAATGCCAACTTTCGCCTCTTAAACGGATTTATCCTACACTGCGATGTTCGGCCACCCAACGCTTGGTATATCGCCCAGTCACGCGGGCCATAAACAAATAGGCCGACGGTCCCGCTCGAACCGGAGGTATGAAGGACTCGATAGATTCCTTTGTACTTGCTACGCGGATCGGGAGATTCAATGATAAATCGCTCCAAGGCCTCTTTCTTGAGAGCAGGATCACAAACAACATCGTCATAATTCTCCATCACGGTTTGTTTATCGATTACTGGAAGATCTTGCGGAGTCAGGTTGTTGATATCAGATTCAGATATGCCATGCTCATGATAGTACCGCCGGTAGAATCTTGAGTTCTGCAGAACATGCCTCAGCAACTTTCTGAAACGCGTCAGTTGCAGATATTGAATCTGTTGATGTTCAAGGGTCTCAGCTTTCTTGACTTCAATATAGGCCTTCAAGAAATTCATTATTGTCATAATTTGACTCCATGGTTCTCACTTTGCATGAAAGAATTAAAGGCATAATGAATATTTCTATTTTCCTTCCAATCGCATCATCGTAGAATCGGGCATGACGTTTTTTACGTGAATATCTGTATTCGACGACAAGGTGATTAACTTGCCGCCTGTTGGCCAGTTGTAATTTGTGGCTTCGCCGCTGATGTGGCCGTAGGCTAAGAGGATGCCGCCGTGATGGATGCCCCAGTAATTGTTGTAGTGGTCGTGGCCGCAAAAACAGGCTTTGACATTTCCGACGTTTAAAAAAGCCTGATATACACTTCCGTCGTCCTCTTCGAAACAGACCTTTTCCTCGCACTCGCCGAATTTCCTGATAGCCGGGTCGTCCCACATGTCCTGGTAGTCTTTGAGCGGGATATGAAAAAATGAGACGGCGGGTATCGTTCTTTTGTATTTCTGTTTACTTTCGACGAACCGTTTTTGATACCAATCCAATTGGACTGGTTTGATAGATTTATTACCTTTTTCGGAACCCGAATCGAAATTGTACACTTCCCATTGAGGTGTCTGCTCGTTATTCAAAAAAACGTCAATGCGATAATCGTATTTGCGTTGTCCGTCGGGCGTCGTATGGAAACCCAGCATCCCCCATTCGGAGGTGCTGAAAATTTCATAGATACGGTCCCGTCCGGTCCCGCCTTCGGGATCGTGATTGCCGAAGACATACAGCCAGGGTGTCTCCAGGCCGTCGAAGAATTCAATTGCATATAAGACCAGCAGATCGCCGAAAAACTTCTCTCCCGTGAGCAGGTCCCCGGTGACTGCAATCAGATCGGGATTATATTGTTCGACCAGCCGCCGGGTTCGCCGGCAGGTTTCCAGGTCCTGACGCCAGAAGCCTTTTTTACCCAGATGCTGGTCGGTCACCTGAAGAATGGTTATTGAGTCAGTGCCACTTTTCGAGAGCCGCAATTGGTATCGATCATCGGCTAAACGGCGGATTTTCGCAGCGGCCATCGTATGAGATGCGAAAGTCATGACAACGGAAATAATAACAACAAATCGTATCGCATTGTGTAGATACCTTAATTTCATCGTATTCTCCATTTAACGAGTTTCCATCGACGGAAAGGATTATAATACTTCAGCGTCATGATTCAAGGTTTGCCTTACAGTGCGAAATCCGGAATTCGGAATTTTTGGATATCCCAAGTCGATCGTGGCAAATAACCGGTGATTTGGTAACATATTAGGGTGAAAAAACGAAAACATCCATTATTGTCACGAACTTCTTTGAAATACTATGCGTCTGAAATCCTCGCCTCCCTCCTCGCCCTGGTCGGCTCAGCGAGTTCAGCGTACCTCTTGGACAAGGTCACCCACTCCGATATCCTGATCAGCGCCGTCTCGGCTATTTCGGGCACGGCCGGCTTCATTGTAGGGCTGGGATTGATCTACGCTATCCTCCATATCCGCCACTACCGCAATGGCAAGCGGTGCTTCACTAGCGACATGAAGGCTATCTTCAAGGCCAATCTTCACGGCATCGTCGCGATGTACGCTGTCCGAATCCCGTTTCAGTTCGTCCTTCAGCGTTACTGGCTGAGTCCACCCGTCGCCGCGACCATCTCTCAGGCTTTCTCGGGTGTGGTCGCCACCGCCGTCCGCGCTTACCACAACTACAAAGCAGATATCTTTGCTTAAAAGCATCATTTTATTGATGTCGGTGTCAGACGCAGGATCGTGCCGGGATTGTTCAGGACGGGATAAATAGCTCCGTCGGGTCCGCAGGCCGCATCGCGCACCCGGCCGGCATTTTTGAGGATGACTTCATCGTGCAGGACACGGTCGTCCTTGACGTTCAATAAGCGCACTTCTTCGTACTTCAAAGCGGTGACCAGCAGATAATGTTTCCATTTCGGAAACATCTCGCCCGTAATAAAGTCCATCCCGCAAACGGCAATCGAGGGCCGCCAGTAATAGACCGGCTGTTCCATTCCTGCCTTTTCCCGGTACTTGGAAATGATGGTGCCGTTATAATTTTTACCGTAAGTAATTTCAGGCCAACCGTAGTTTCGACCCGGCCGGATCAGGTTGATTTCGTCACCGCCGAGTGGGCCGTGTTCGGTTTCCCACAGCCGGTCAGTTTGGGGGTGGATGGCCAATCCCTGCGGATTGCGGATGCCATAGGCTAATATCTCCGGCAACGCATCCTTTTTCCCGTAAAACGGATTGTCCTTCGGACATCGTCCATCGAGGTAGATACGATAGATTTTGCCGTTGGGTAGAGACAGATTTTGGGCGTCGTCTTGCCGACCGCGGTCCCCGATACCGAAGAACAAATGCCCCTTCCGGTCGAAGACGATTCGACAGCCGTAATGGTGACGCGTGGTTAGATACGTTTTTTTCGGTGACTCGAACAGAACCTTTTGATCCGTCCAGGTATGATCCTTTATTCTTCCCCGGACGATGCGCGTCATGGCGGGAGGGCGTCTCTGGCCCAACTGCTGGCTCAAGGCATGGCTATAGGCCAGGTAGATGCAGCCGTTTTCCGGATAGGCCGGATCGACGGCGACGTCCAGCATTCCTCCCTGTCCTTCGCTCAGGACTTCCGGGGTATTCTTGAGCGGTGTGGGATCGAGCTGGCCGTTTTCGATCAGACGCACGCGCCCGGGCCGTTCGGTGACCAGGATGGTGTTTTTGTCAATGAAGGCAATCGCCCAGGGGACATCCAGTCCTTCGGCGATGACCTGGACGTCCAGCATATAGTCCAGTGTCTCCAATTGTTTCGGGATGGGCGGTTTGGTCGCCCCGGCGGCGGCTTCCTCCTGTTCGAGATAATCGACGATGGCCTGGATTTCTTTTCGGTTCAATGTCTGGTCATAGGAGGGCATGCCGAGATGGGGGATGCCAAACTGGATATTGCGATAGATATAGCCGCGGGCGTCCCCGAATTGCCAGACGCCGTCGATGAGGCTCTGGGCATTGCCGCCCTGCAACCGGATACCGTGACAGGAAGAGCAGTATTGCTGATACAGGGCTTTGCCGTTGGGTGGGTTCGAGGCTGAGAAACAGACAACGAACAGGCACGCGAACAGGAAACTGACAAACAAGATCCTCACAGGAAAACCTTTGACAATGCGATGACGATCCATGTTAGTCCCCTTAAAGCATCGATACTGAAAATGCTCACTTAAGGTTATTTTCTTATAGTCACTGGGGCAATCAAATAGTAATTCTCTTCGTCCAACAGATCGGGGTCGAGGGCGATAAACACGTTCTTATCTTCTTGCCTGGAATACAGTTTGAATTTCAGTTTGTATTGGCCGGGACGGAGTGTTTGGGGAATGGGAGCACGGTACGTTTGTGGATAAATGCCGCCGGACGGCTTCGGCAGCCATTTCTGGTTTTCCGCGTTTAGCTCCAGGTCTTGCACCTCCGGACCGTCCAATCGAATCTTCAAACGGTATGGATGATATGCCGGAGCTGCGCCCCGGTTTTCCCAATCCATTTGGATCGTGCAGGTTTCTCCGGGGTGAAGGTCTTTGGGAATTGTGACCCGATGGAGGAAAAACCAATAGCCGCACCGATTGAGCAGTTCAACTGTAAGTTCCGGATTGTCCGTCAGCCATTCATACGCGTCGCCGTGATAACCAAGGTACGTGGCATGGAGTAAATCCAAAGCCCCTCTGAAGAAATCCGGCCCGGTTTTTCCTTTAGCGTACTTCGATATAGATGAGCCTTCTTGTGCCGTCCAATTCCCATCTCTTTTGACAGCATGATAGTGTTGCAGTTCGAAAACGTTGGGCGATTTGAGATAGGCGTCTTTGAAAAACTCGGGACTCCGCACGGAAGAAGCTTCCGGGTAGGTCTTTACGTACCAATCGACCAAGGGGCTGTCGTCCCGATAGGAGATGC
Organism: uncultured bacterium; assembly: GCA_964503115.1. Lineage (GTDB taxonomy): Bacteria > RBG-13-61-14 > RBG-13-61-14 > CAYWKU01 > CAYWKU01 > CAZDAF01. The sequence goes on along the minus strand of CAZDAF010000101.1, from coordinate 1,110 downwards.
CCTGCTTTAAGATATATTGATGCATCTTCTGTCGGTCTTGTAAATCCCGGATACAATAGACGAAATCGTCTGAAATGACGATCTGGGTTTTGCGGAAGTACTTGCAGTATAAGTCCACATGGACTTTTCGTTGTTTGTACCCGTATTCGATTTGGCTGCCGGATGAGGTGTGTCCCTCGCCCCAGTCTCCGATACTCCCGACATCCACATAACGCAGCCAGGGCTTGCCGTCATATCGCCCGGCGAAGGCGCGCAGGAAATTCTCAAATTTCTCAAGGTACACAGGATCGTCAAATACTGGCTCCCACGGACCGTCCGTTCCGACTTTTTTGCCTTTGCGGTAATAATCTCCTTTGGCGCCCGCTTCCTTGACCCATTTGGGCGTGGCGAATTGCTGCTCGATCCGGTCCGTGCTGGTTTCTTTGCAACTGATCCGGAACGATATTCTCAGTCCTTTTTTAGTCCATTTGTTAATGATGTCGTCGATAATGTCCCAGTTATATTTACCCTCTTGCGGCTCCAGGTAGGCCCAGGCCAGGCGGATGTAGATATGGTCCATGCCGGGAAAATCGAGCAGATGGGAGTCCTTTTGAATGATATATTTGTTGATATGATTGTCGGGATAATGGTGGTACCACCCTTTGTGCGGATTCTCCAGGGCGACCTTGTCGTTCCAGTAAGGTTTCATATCGATGTCTTTGCACAGAGCTGATTTTTGAGCGCTTACTATGAACGGAAATACGAATGTTGTAAGAACGATAAGTTGAGACATGGCTCTCATCTTGATTCTCCTATTTTTCTACTCTGACTTTTGCGACTGTGTAGTATTTCTCTCCATCCCAAAGATCGGGATCCAATGCTAACAATACGTCTTTTTTTTCCTGGTTCGAATGGAGTTTGAGCTTAAGCTCATACTGACCGGGCGGTATTTCATTAGGAATCGTCACGGTATATTTTTCTCGATGAAGCCCATCCGTTTTAACGATCCGACTTGCTGCGGGTCGAAAGACGATAGATTTTAAATTACAATCTGGAAATCGCAGGTGGATGCCCGTTTCAACGGATGGGCTTCATCGAGAAAAATATACCGTGACGATTCCTAATGAAATA
>CAZDAF010000100.1:0-10933 GCA_964503115.1 uncultured bacterium | reverse complement strand
TAAATGGCTAAAAGGTACTGCGGAGCTTTCTTGCTTTCCGGTTACCTTTCGGCGAGAGAAGAAAGTACGAAAAGGAAAAAATAACAATCCCGCTGCAACGATAAAGATAATAAGAGGTCTTTTATATAGCCCGACAAAACCGGCCACAAGGCAAAAAAACATAAAAACGCAAAGTCCCACCCCTACGGCCAAAATTGAGTGACCGAGAGAATCTTCCTCGTCCGTTTCCATAAACCTTGTGATAAGATACCCATAACCGCCTGCGGATATAATCATGACGACGGTCAACGGTAAATTGAGAAGAAACGGCCCATAAATTGAGATGAGGTTTGAAATTCGCATCGAGCAACTGCAACCTTTCGTCGGTATCCCACGCGCAACCTCGAAGTACCGGATAAACTTTACATCAAATTAGAAACGTACGCCACGCTATGAACAATTTCAATCCATTGCAAGCATGGGCTGACTGTGCTAGATTGAATGTAAAACAAACCGATATTCAACCAATAATTATCGGGGAGGAATGAAAAAATGTCCGGCCACTCGAAATGGAGCACTATTAAGCACAAGAAAGGCGCCGCGGACGCAAAAAGAGGGCGGCTTTTCACCAAGCTTATAAAGGAAATAACCGTAGCCGCGCGGCAGGGGGGGGGCGATCAGGACTCCAACCCCCGGTTGAGAACCGCCATCGCCACCGCCAAGACCAACAATATGCCGGCAGATAATGTCACCCGGGCAATCAAACGGGGCACCGGCGAACTTGAAGGAGTCAGTTATGAAGAGATAGCCTTCGAGGGCTACGGCCCCGGGGGAGTGGCCGTTATGGTTAATACGGTCACCGACAACCGCAACCGGTGCGTGAGCGATGTTCGGCACGCTTTCAGCAAATATAACGGCAATCTCGGCGAGCAGGGATGCGTTTCCTGGATGTTCGAGCGCAAAGGAGTTTTCACCTTCTCGAAAGAAGACGTCACCGAAGAACAGCTCATGGAAGTGGCGCTCGACGCCGGTGCGGAAGACATAACGGACGAAGAAAACTTATGGCAGGTGATAACCTCACCGGAAGATTTCGATGCGGTACATAAGGCGATCGACGATGCCGGATTTAAGCCGTTCGAAGCCGAAGTAAGCATGTTGCCTCAAAGTACCGTCAAGCTTACCGGAAAAGACGCGCAAACCATGCTCAAGTTGATGGATGCTCTCGAAGACATCGACGACGTGCAAAATACCTACGCCAACTTCGACATCTCCGAGGAGGAGATGGAAAAACTCAGCGCTTGAGACGAGGAGAGGAGGCCCCGATTGCGGGTCATGGGTATTGACCCGGGTCTCCGGGTGACCGGATGGGGCGTCATCGAGACCGGTTCTTACGGATCCGGGAAAACCGCTCGCCCGACAGTAATCGAGGCGGGAGTGGTACGCACTTCGGACTCCGATCCACTTGAGAAGCGGCTGAACGAAATATATATCGGGCTGCGTGAGGTTATTGATGCGCACCTTCCGGCAGTGGTGGCCGTCGAGGATTTATATTCACATTATCGTCATCCGAAAACCTCCATACTCATGGGGCACGCCCGTGGAGTGGTTTTTCTCGCCGCAGCCCAAAAATCCATACCAGTGGTTACGTACTCGGCCACACGCATAAAAAAGTGCATCGCCGGCAACGGCCGTGCGGCAAAATCGCAATTGCAACACATGGTCGCATCCACCCTGGGACTGGATCGCATCCCGGAACCGCCCGATGTATCGGACGCGCTGGCCGCTGCATTAACTCACGTAAGCGACAGTCGGAGGAGTTTAAGTTGATAACAGGAATAAAAGGCACGCTTATCACAGTGGGAGAAGATCGCATCGTTATAAAGACGGACGAGCACATGTCATACGAGGTGCTTGTGCCCCAATTTATGATACGCCGGTTGTTAAGTCATATCGATGAACCGATCGAGTTTTTCACCTACCACTATCTGGAAGGCGGCGCCGGCGGATCCAGCATGATACCCAGACTTGTGGGGTTTCCGTCCGTCGAGGAGCGCGAGTTTTTCGAGAAGTTCATCACCGTGCCGGACATCGGCGTGCGCAAGGCGCTACGGTGCTTTGTAATTTCGACTTCCGAGATAGCCGGTGCAATAGAAAACGATGATGTCAGAACTCTCCAGAGCCTTCCCGGCATAGGCCGTCGGAGCGCGCAAAAGATCGTGGCCGCGCTGGGAGGCAAGGTGGCCAAGTTCGCCTTGATCAGGTCGGAAGATGAAGCAATCGAGGAAGCCGCCGCGCCCTCGGGCATCAAGGAAGAGGTCACCGACGTGCTCCTTCAACTCGGGTACAACCCGCGCGAAGCTGAAATCATGATCGAAAAGGCTATGAAAGCCGCCCCGGACATATCGACGGCGGAAGACCTCCTGGCCGCCGTATACCGCCAACGAGCGGAAGGAAATGAATAATGAGGAAAAGGATAACTTTGGTTTTAGTTGTCGTACTTGTCGCGGTTCTTCCAATGTCGAGTGGAGAATCGTCGCCTGATCCCGCTCCGTTGATCGTCGTCATGGATATCGAGACCGGGCCGGGCGTTCAAGATTCAATGGGAGTGCCCTTGACGATGGTGGTTATGGACGAACTGATGAACTCGGGCGCATATCGTGTTATGGGTCGAGGCAGACGTGACGAAATCCTCAAAGAGCACGACTTCAAATCGGGCGATTGCAGCGGCGCCGATTGTTACCTCAAAGCGGGCAAGTTGCTCGGAGTCGCGTTTGTGGTAATCGGCAGGGTGGACAAGATCGGATATTCTTTTCTGCTCATGCTCCAACGGGTGAACGTTTCGACCGGGAACGTAGAAGCGAGCGCCAAGAAGTCTGCATCGGGCGATGAGTCAGGTCTCGTGGAGGCCGCCGTGTCCGCCGCAAAGAAGCTCTATTCCCCCGTGGCTCCACCGCCCGCTCGATCTCCGGAGGAACCGCGCGCGCCCGAAGGTAAATGCCCGCAGGATATGGTCTACATACCCGAAGGAAATTTCTGCATGGATCGATTCGAGTATCCCAACCGGAAAGGAGAAAGGCCGGAAAAATACGTTGCGTTCAAGCAAGCCGTCGAACTGTGCCATGAGGCGGGAAAGCGGCTGCCTACCGAGGCTGAGTTCGAGGCCGCTTGCATGGGCGGTCGCAAACTGCAATTCGGGTACGGCGATAAATACAAAAAAGGCGCCTGCAACGTCGGGGGCGGCATCAGGCGTGCGAAGGTGGCCGCCGCCGGCGATTATCAGGATTGCACAAACGACTACGGAGTCTTCGATATGATCGGAAACATGTGGGAATGGACGGACGACGGCTCCGGCGCCAAGTCGGAACTTAAAGGCGGCTCCTACACCAGCACACTGCCGTCGATGGTCAATTGCAGCGAAAGGTTTAATCCACAGGAACAGCAGGACATCGGATGGGGCGGCGGATACGATTTCGGTTTCCGATGCGCCAAAAACGCGGAGTGAGAAAGGGTGAAAGACTTCCCGGAATGAGGTACTTTAGATAGATGTAATTCATGATTTGCCCGTAGGGTGACCGGCTGGTCGCCCCTGTAAGGCCCTTCAGTTTGGATTGAATGACAATGACTCTTGAGCGCATAGTGACGACGAAACCGCTGAGTGAGGAGGAGGAGCGTTTCAATCAGACGCTCAGGCCTGCGCGGCTTGACGGCTACATCGGCCAGCGGGAGGTGGTCGAGAAGCTCGAGATAAGCATTCAAGCCGCCCGCGAGCGCGGTGAGCCGCTCGATCACGTACTGTTCCACGGCCCGCCGGGGTTGGGGAAGACCACGCTTGCAAACATAATAGCGAATGAAATGGGCACCCGGCTCGTCACATCGAGCGGCCCGGCTCTCATCCGCCCGGGCGATCTCATGGGCATACTCACTAACCTCGAAGAAGGCGACATCCTTTTCATAGACGAAATACACCGGCTCAACACCACCGTCGAGGAATTCATCTATCGCCCCATCGAGGACTTCCATGTGGACTTCGTGGTGGATAAGGGCGCATTCGCCAAGACCATTTCTCTGCCGTTGAAGCGCTTCACTCTCATCGGGGCCACCACCCGCGCGGGTTTTTTATCCGCGCCGCTGAGGGAGCGGTTCGGTATATTCCACCACCTCGATTTCTACCCGCCGGAGGATATCGATAAGATCGTCAGGCGCAGCGCTCGATTGCTTGACGTGCCTATGGACGATGAGGCCGGGAGTATGCTGGCTCATCGATCCAGGGGTACGCCTCGAATAGCCAACCGTCTCCTGCGGCGAGTGCGCGACTACGCCCAGGTCAAAGGCGACGGGCGTATAACGCCGGAAATGGCCCGTGCCGCGCTCGAGCTCGAAGGCATCGACGATGTCGGACTTGATGCCTTGGACAGAAAATTTCTTCGAGTTATAATCAAATATTATGAAGGAGGGCCGGTGGGTATCGAAGCGTTAGCGGCTACTTTGAGCGAGGAGTCCGATACGCTGGAAGAAGTTGTGGAACCTTATCTGTTGAAGATAGGTTTTCTTAACCGTACCCGAAAAGGCCGCAAGGTCACCGAGCGCGCCTGGGGTCACCTTGGGCTTGAACGCGGAAATAAGCAGGGAAGATTATTTTGAGGCATGCCTGAGAAGCTTAACAGGGACGATGTTATAAGGAAGCTGGCCGGTGGAGAAGGGCTCGACGGTGTTGATGCATCCGGCGCCGACCTTTCGGGGATAGACTTCGAGGGCGCTACGCTTCGGGGCGCAAAGCTCGTGGAAACGGATTTGGCAAAGGCCGACCTGAGCGGTTGTTGCCTGTTCTGTGCCGATCTTACCGAAGCCAAGGCTCCTGCCGCCAACTTCAAAGGCGCCGATCTTGACCAGGCGGTATTTCGCAATGCACGGCTCCCCCGGGCGGATTTGACCGAAACCAAAATAGGGACCTGCGATTTCGAAGGCGCAGATCTGTCCAATGCTCGATTCGATCGTTCGGAGGGAGTTGCCGTTAAGTTTACCGGAGCACATCTCGAAAGTAGTATTTTTGTCGATGCCTCACTTGATAAAAGCGACCTGCGGGGTGGATCGGCGCAAGGGGTGAGTTTCCGGTCTGCGAAACTGCCGGGCTTCGATTTTGAAGGGTCGCACCTTAAAGTTATAAATTTCAAAAACGCCGTGCTTGACGGCGCAAGCTTCTATCAGGCTCGAATCGAAGGGTCAAGCTTTGAGGGCGCACAATATCCCGGCGCGGACTTCGAGTCTGCGCGTATAAACTCGACCAGTTTCAAGAAGTGCGAATTGACCCGTGCGGATTTCAGAGGCGCAATACTCAACGAGTGCAACTTTACCGGAGCAAAGCTGGAATCGGCGGACTTCTCCCAGGTCGAAGGCACATCCCTCGATTTTACGCAAGCCGATATGACGGGCGTTGTAATTCATGAGGCAAGGTTCTCCGGAACAAAAATGGCCGATACGAAAATTTCTCGAGCCGAGATACACGAAACTTCCCTCAAGGGCACGGTCATGGCCCGTTGCGACCTGTCTTATGCGGTGTTGAAGAATGTGGATATGGAGGGCACGGATCTTACGGGCGCAGTGCTTGCCGAAAGTCGCATAACTCCTCGTCCCCGGGAAAAGCTATGTCCCAGATGCGGATTGCCGGCGTCGGAAAAGGGGACATGCCCCGACTGCGGGCCGACTATAACCGCCAGTGTGCGTGGCCGCGGCAGATTGGCCGTACTTGGGTTATGGGTAGCGATGCTCGGCGGACCGGTGAACTTCATAGTGGCTCCTTATCTCATGGACGATGCAGCGGTTGAGACGCGGGGCTTGATACTTTTGTCGGCCACGGCGGCGGCCTTGGTCCTGAGCGGCCTGGCGATGTTTCTCGGTTTGATCACCCTGTTTCGCGCGCCGCGTCGGGCAAGTTATTATGCGCTTATTACCATCCTCGTGGCGGCCATGACGTTGGCGATTTTCGGTTATGTCGGGTTCAACTTGTGGTCGGGAACCGGAGCGGGTTTTCTGACCGGAGGATAAGTTGATGATTGAAATCCAGGTTGCAACAGTCATCGTATTCGTCGGCGCCAGGTTGGCGGTGGATGATTTGTCGCACCTGGTCTGGGACATTCGATTGGCGCCTCTTACAGCGCTTTTCCTGCTCGTCATGGTTTATTTCCTTTTCTTGTTGCGGCGCGAAAAGGAGGAGAGAATCGATCCGGTCATTGCGGCATCGGGGAAAAGTAAGCGGTGGATACGGAAAAAATCCGTCGAGCTTGAAAATGAGGGCGAATTCAAGGGCGCCGGCGATCTCTTGATGTTTCTCGAGCGTTTTGAGGACGCTGCAAAAATGTACGTACAGGGTAAAGCTCTTGGCCGCGCCGCGGAGGCTTTTCTGAAGTTGGGTCACAAGGAACGCGCGGCAAAGGCGTATGAAAGGCGCGGTTTGCCTCTAAAGGCCGCTGAATTATACCAGGAAGCCGGGAAGTATGAAGAGTCGGCACGTGCGTTTTTGAAAGGTAGGCGGGCACTTCAGGCGGCGGAGGTGATGGAGGGAGCCAGGCGATATATCCAAGCCGCTGAAATTTATAAAAAAACAGGCCACATGCGAAAGGCGGGAGAGCTTTGTTACAAGGGCGGTGATCGACTGGCCGCCGCGCAGGCACTCGAGGAAGCTTTCCGCAACGAGGTGGAAAGGTTGCCTCACGATATGAAACCGGCCGACAGCCGCATGATGGCTCACATGGCATACCTTATAGGCAACTTCTACGAGCAGGAGGGCAAGCTCGACGAAGCCGCAGCCGCGTTCGAAGGTGGCGGACACCTGGCCGAAGGAGCTCGACTCCACGAGCAGGTGGGACGCTACCCTTTGGCTTCGCAACTTTACATGTCGGCAGGCAGGCCTTTTGAGGCGGCCATTTGTGAGGAAAAATCCGGCAAAAGGGAAGGGGCCGCGCTCATCCGCGCCGAAGCATATCGCGAGAGGGGACAATACATCGACGCGGTAGGCAATTACGAGTTGGCCAACCGCCCGTTGGAAGCCGCGCTTATGTACCGTGAATTGGGCGAGCACGCCAAGGCGGCCAGGATGTTTGAGCGAGCCGATAAGTTCGAGGAAGCCGCAGAGGAGTACAAAAACGCAGAGGAAAGAGATCTTGCCGCCGCGTCTCTCGAGAAGGCCGGTGAGTACCTGCGTGCGGCGGAGATTTATGCCGAGGTGGGGAACCCTTCCAAACAGGCCAAAATGCTTGAAGCGGCGGAGAAATACCTCGAGGCCGGTAAGATATACGCCGAAGCGGGCGCTATCGAAAACTCAATCAGGGCACTTCAACAAATAGGAGAATCCGATCAGGATTTCGACCAGTCGCAGTTATTGTTGGGCGATATCTTTCGCGAAAAGGGCATACACAAAATCGCCATTCAGTACTATCGGCGGGTGCTGTCTCAAAAGGATCCCGACAGGTCAAATATCGAGCCGTATTATCACCTTGCCGTTTGCATAGAATCGGTGGGTTCGCTCAGAGAAGCGCTCGATATATTTGAGGCCATTGTCGTCATCGACTACCATTTCGCCGATGTAGCGGATAGAATAAGACTGCTCGAGGAGCGCCTTCCAGTCACCACGCCCGGCACCCCGTCGGAACCTTCTCTGTCATCCCCCTACGATGCCACTCTTGTCGGCGACGGCGGCGCCACCCAAGCCGCTCATGATACCGTCACCCGACCGAGACGATATGAGGTTATAGATGAACTGGGCCGAGGCGGGATGGGCATCGTGTACAAGGCTCGCGACACCGTACTCGACCGGATTGTGGCGTACAAGGTTTTGCCTGCCAACTTGCGCGAGCATCCCCAGGCCGTCAAGAATTTTTTCCGTGAAGCAAAAAGCGCCGCCGCCCTTAATCATCAGAACATCGTCACCGTACACGACGCAGGTGAAGAAGACGGAAACTACTACATCGCCATGGAATACTTAAAGGGCGAAACAATCAAGCAAATGCTCTCAAAAGAAGGCCGCTTGCCGCTCAAGGCGGTCGTATTCATTACCGCGCAAATATTGCGCGCTCTCTCTTATGCGCACAGTCGCAAGATAGTCCATCGAGACATAAAAAGCAGCAACATCATGTGGACCGACGATAAAATCGTCAAGCTGATGGATTTCGGTCTGGCAAAGGTCGTCGAGGAATATAAAGCCTCCCAGACCGTAGCCAGCGGCACGCCTTACTACATGAGCCCCGAGCAAACCCTGGGCGGCAATATAGATGCTCGCACAGACCTTTATTCGCTGGGGGTGACCCTGTTCGAGATGGTCACAAGCCGTTTGCCTTTTCCGGACGGCCAGGCCGCCTATCATCACGTGCATACCGCGCCACCCGATCCGGCGGAACTTTTACCGGAACTACCTCAATCCATCGGGAATCTAATACTTAAACTCATGGAAAAAGAACCCGATAACCGGTATCAATCCGCCGCCGAAACTCTAGATACGCTTAAAGAGATCGCCGAAGAAGTTAAAGGAAGCTTCGACCGGCCGGAGGTGTAGATGGTGCAGCGCCGCATGGAGGTTTTCTTCCTCCTGGCTTTGGCGGCCCACCTTGCTTTCTTCTCGATGGTGAGCTTCAGGCCGACAGGCCGGTTTGTTTCATCGATACATGATCGCGTGGATTCGGAGCCGCTCGAACAACTTGTAAAAAAAGAGGAAAGTCCCGAAAAGCGCGTTGCGAAGCGCGCTCCGGTGCAAGTCGCGCAACTCGAAGAGCCTCTGGTGGTTATACCCGTTCCTGCCGATGGTAGTCCGCGCTGGATAGTCGAGCTTGTGGATATACCTCGGGAGGAGGAGCCGGAGGATGCGAGGTTCGTTTCCGAGCGGCCAAGTCGCGTCGAGGAGGAAGTACGCGCCGAGCATACGGCGCGAGAACCGAAGCGCGCTACTAAACGTAAAAAGACCGGTAAGAAAAGAAAGAGCAAGCGTTATGTAAAAAAACGTGCCAAAAAACGTAGAATAGCATCTCGTCCCAAACCTGAAACTTCCCGCAAACCTGAAGCCCCGGCGGTGGGCATACCCGTTGAAGGCCCCGGTGAAGTGCCGGTGCTGCGTGGGGATAAGGACGTGATGCAAAAACCTTCCAGAAAAAACGATCTTTTCCCCACTCTCGGGGAATTGGCGCGAAACACTCCTTCACCCCGAACGGGCGATTCCCCCACCCGTACGGGCAGGATAGGCGGTGACAGCGAGATGCCCGGCGTGCCGAGCGCGCCGGAAAATTTCCTGCCACTGGTCAAAAAGCGCGGCCCGATAACACTGCTTAACGCCAAGAGTTACAGGTTTTCGGGGTTCGTGCGGCGTGTGGCGCGGCGCATTTTCGACCGATTTGTCATGGGGTTTCAGCCACGGAGATTCGCCGGCACGGACTACGCGGCGATGCGCAAGGGCGCCGTGTACGAAGCGATCATGAACCGCACAGGGCGTACGGTCAACATCAAAAGGCGTCGATCATCCGGATCGAGTCGCTTCGATTCTCTGGCAAGCTCCGCCGTACGCAAGGGCGCGTGGGATACTAACGTCCCCGACGGCGCAGAATGCGCGGACGGTTTCGTGCATTTTGTGTTCATTCCGAAAATTACTCCCACCAACCCCACCACGGCCACAAACGGATCCAGGGTTTACACAAATTTTTACATCCTCGCCGTTGCGGGGTTGAAAGAGTGCGAGTGATATTTACACCGAATAATAAGGGTTGGAAAAATCACTGTTTTTCACTTCTCCAACTTCTCATATTTTTCCCGATTTGGAAAATCTTTTTATCCGGATATCGTTTTCGGGCGCTTATAACCGAACATTATCAATTGATATTTACCTCTATTTGACTTATCCATTTCGGTGTAAGACCATCCCACGGTGGCATTTTGGGGGTTAACCCGTAAAAACGAGGGGATGGAACAACCTGCGAGGGTTAAGTGGATACGCCGTATTGTGCCCTATGTGGGAACGGTTGCCATTCTCCTCTACCTTTATTTTCGCTTAAAAGACCGGTTTGTATCGGATGTTTTTTTCGATGCGCTGCTTAAAGCGGATCCGCTGCTATTGTTGGCCGGCACAGTCTTTCCGTTTATCGTGTATTTTCTCATCAATATTATCATAACTGCGCGAATTTATACATGGTTCGTGGCGCCTCTCAAGGTCGGCGAAATTTGGGGCGTTCGCGGAGCCACTTTGCTGCTTAACTTTATTAACCCGGCCCTGGGCGGTGGAGCATGGGTGATATACCTGATGCGCAAGACCGGTGCCACGTTAATAAGGGTTTTCGCCATGGGGGGCCTCGGCCTTGTCATCGTCTGCACATGGGTACACGTCATTATTACCGCTATTTTGATACTCATGTGGACCGGACACTACCCGGCAAGTGAGGAACTGCGGAATGGACTGACGATTTACACAATTTTCGGATGGATGTTGTTTTTCATGATCGTGACCTTCTGGTTGCTGGGCTGGAAATGGGGCCCGATAAATATCATGCGGGAATGGAGAATCAATGAATTGATGAGGCGCGCGAAACTTCGCCATTGGATTTACATGGCCGTGTTTGTTTTCCCATCGATGTGCGCCGGTTTCGTAGGACAGTACTTTTGCGCGCTTGCTTTCGGCATTGTGATGCCGTTTCATATTTTTATCGGAAAGTTCTTGAAGATCATTTTGTACCTTTTCATTCCCTCCATCGGCGGGGTCGGACCGCTGACTTGGGGGTGGTTAAACGTATACGAAGGAATGGCCGCACCGGAAACCATCGTCGCCTGTACACTGGCCGCAATAACAATGGGGCATATCACAAGGGTATTTCTGGGGCTTGTCTGCCTGATACCTGCCACGAGGGAAATAGCAACCCTGGACAAGAGCGAACCCGATCAAGATGAAGTTATTGAGGAAACGGGCGGAATTGAAACGGTTTTGTTG
>CAZDAF010000099.1:0-10940 GCA_964503115.1 uncultured bacterium | reverse complement strand
CCGGCTTGAGACGCTTATCGAAAAACTCGATCAAGTAGATATGAAGGCAGGGCAAAACGGAGGGAGTACGACGGAGGCCGCAAAGCGACTGGTCGAAGTTTTATCGAGCACGCAGGAAAATTTAAAAGAGATATATCAAGACTTCAGCGATGCCATCATCGAGCTGGACCTCTACAGCCAAGAGATACGCAACCAGACAATGGGCCTGAGAGTGCTTCCGGCGAGAGTGCTTTTTGACGAGTTTTATCGGACGGTAAGGGACTTCGCCCGCGAGTTGAAAAAGGAAATTCGTATCGAGATCACCGGTGGTGAGACCGAGCTGGATAAGCAACTTCTGGAGGAACTCCGGCCGGCGCTTGTCCACATTATCCGCAACTCGTGTGATCACGGCATCGAAAGCTCCGAAGTCAGAAGCAAAATGGGAAAACCCACTGAAGGATTCATACATATCCACGCATATCACAAAGGGCACAATGTTATCGTTGAGATAACAGATGACGGCGCCGGTATAGACCTCGAAAAAGTTCGCAAAATTGCCGTCGAGAAGGGATTGATATCCCGCCAGGCCGCCGAAGAAATGAGCGACCAGGAAGCTCAGTATCTCATACTCCGCCCCGGTTTCAGCACTTCGGCCATCATCACGGACTTTTCAGGCCGTGGCGTCGGTATGGACGTCGTCAAGACCAACATCGAGCGTATAAAGGGCGATATTACCATTGAATCGGAGCCCGGAAAATTTACAAAGGTGACTCTCACGGCGCCGCTGACGCTCTCGATAATGAACGCCTTACTCGTTCAGATCAAGGATGATATATTTGCGATTCCTCTTACATACGTTCAGGAAACTGTAAGATTGCCGGTTGACGCCATATTTACCGAGGCCGGCAGGGACGCCTTCAACCTGCGTGGCGAGGTTGTTCCGATGGTGAAGCTTGAAACCATGCTAGGATACGAAATAAGCAAGGGGATGGAAATCATACCCGAAAAAATACCCGTAGTAGTACTGCGATTTCGAAATCAAAAATTGGGCCTGGTCATTGACCAATACCTGCGCGATCAGGAAATCGTGGTCAAATCCATGGGGAAATTCCTGGGCGAAGTGCCTTTCGTGGGTGGCGCCACCGTGCTGCGCTACGGAGAGCCGTCGCTCATTCTGAACATTTTCGATGTCTTTGCCACTGCCGAAAAATGGGCCGAGATGGGAATACTGGAGGAAATCGAGCAGGCCATTGAGGGGAAACCGGACTTGCGGATACTGGTGGTTGACGACTCGATAACCACCCGCATGATGGAAAAGAGTATTCTCGAAGCCGCCGGATATAACGTCGATATTGCTGTCAGCGGTGAGGAGGCGGAAAATCTACTGGATCAAAACACTTACAACCTCATAGTTACCGATGTTCAGATGCCCGGAATCGACGGTTTCGAGCTTACCAGACGTATTAGAGCCGATGAAAGCACAAAGGAAACGCCCGTGGTGGTCGTGACCAGTCTGGCAAGCGACGAGGACAAGCGAATGGGAATTGAAGTCGGGGCTCAAGCTTATATAGTTAAAGGTACATTCGATCAGACGACTCTGCTGGATACGGTAAGGAGCCTGATAGGTTAAGAATGATCAAAGTGCTCATAGTAGACGACTCCCGCGTTGTCCGGGAGGTTTTGAAAGATGTCCTTGCGGGAAGCGAAATCAACGTGGTAGGGGAGGCGGTCAACGGCAAGGAAGCGATTGAACTTACCCGCGAACTGAAACCCGATCTGATCACCATGGACGTTATGATGCCCGTGATGGACGGATTAACCGCCGTCGAACAGATAATGGCCTATCACCCGACTCCTGTTCTGGTTTTCGCATCGAGCATCAACCGAAAAGACGTCAATATAGCTTTCGAGGCCATTCAACTCGGAGCGCTGGATGTGATGGGAAAGCCCGATAATTTAAGTCACGAGGGCTTTAAGGAACTGAGAGATACCTTGATCCAAAGAATTCGCCTGCTTAGCAACATTAAGGTTATCAGGCATATCAGGGGCCGCAGGAAAAGCCGTCATGTGGCGATGCCGCCAAAAACGCGAAAGAAACCTTCCAAAAGAACACGGCGAGTCGAGCTGTTGGCCATCGGTGCGAGTACCGGCGGTCCGAAGGCGGTCATGAGCATATTAAAGAGTCTGCCCGGCGATTTGCCTGTCGGCACACTGCTTGTTCAACATATAGGTGCGAATTTCACGGACGGATTCGTGGAGTGGCTTGACCGGGAAATCGATCTCAAGGTCAAAACGGCGCAAAAGGATGAAACCGTACGGCCCGGTACCGTGTTTGTCGCGCCGGGAGAGGTGCATCTCGAAATCGAAGGAGAACGCCTCAGGCTCACTGACGGCCCGATGGTCAACAATTGCCGCCCGTCCGTTGACGTTCTATTCTCTTCGATAGCGCAGAGCTACGGTAATCGGGCTTTGGCGGTTTTGCTTACGGGTATGGGCCGGGATGGAGCGGATGGAATGCTCGATATAAAAAAGCAGCAAGGCGCTACAATTGTGCAGGATGAGGCTAGTTCAGTCATATACGGCATGCCGAAAGCGGCAGTTGACTCCGGCGCCGCCGATAAAGTGTTGTCACTCAAGGACATTCCCGAAGAAATCGTTAAAATAGTGGGAGGGCACAATGGCGAGAATCCTGATAATTGACGACAGCGAAACAGTGCTCGAATACACGAAGGAGGCTCTCGAAGCCGACGGGCACAAAGTGCTTACCGCAAAAAACGGGCTTGAAGCTAATAAAGTCATCTTTTCCAATGAAAGGCCCGAGCTCATCCTGCTGGACGTCATTATGCCCATGCTCGATGGAGATAAGGTCATAAAAGCTTTTCAGCAAAGCGAAATAAGCCGCCAAATCCCCGTCGTCTTTTACAGCACCAAAAGTGATGAAGATCTCGAAGAGCTCGTAAAAAAACACAAAAACAGGGGATACTTGCGAAAACCGATAAAGCCCGAACAACTGTGTGCCAAGGTAAAAGAGTTCCTAAGCTAATTCCTTGAAAATACCGAGCTAAAAGCCGATTTGATTTTTCACCTTTGCCGATATATATCTGCAATACGCGTCACAAACATCGCAATGAGAAACGTCCTCCATGAATTTCTCGCAGATTCGTCTCATACCGCACTGCTCCAAAAGCTACCTCAGTAAGGTAGAATGGCAATTTTGCTAAAGGAACCGGTTACGTAAAGATTGATCACAACGATAATGAGCGGAAGCAAAAAGGGAAATGTTGACTTACGGGGGGAGAAAAAATGAATTTAAGTATATCCGCAACTATATGCCGCACCTGTCTTATGCACTACATATACCATATCACGGGCCCGATAATAACATCTTTTGCAGCACCACGATGAATAAAGCTGTTAATATTGTGACAAAGAGTCCTGTCGCCACCGTGATGAAAAAAGCCGTCGCTGATTTGGCATAACTTTAACAAGCATAGCTATTTATATTCGTCCATGAAGGCAGTTTTTATTAACCGTACAGTTTCTTTTCCAACTCCGTAAGTTCCAGTTCACGGCACGTTTCGGGGGTGGGCTTGCCGTCTTCGCCTAAGCCGCGAATCTCATAGTATTCCTTCAGCATCAGGTCCATGTCGATCTTCGAGTCCTTGTGCGGCCCGGAGGGCGGCGGGGTGAGGATGCGTGCAGGCAGCCGGTCGTCTTTATTGGTCACCCCTTGAAGGTTGGTAATACCGCGTTCCAGGATCATCAGGCGCCGGCCGAGTTGAAGCATTTCTTCGAGCGAGTAATCAAACCCGGTAGCGGTCCGCAACATCTCCAGGAATTGCTCGGGCTTAATGGCCGCTTGCGCGAACGCACAGATTACCGCGCTGTCGTTTAGGGCGCCGATATCTTCACCGATGCATGCCATGCGGGCCTTCCCTGTACTGGACATCGGCGTCGTGGGTTCGGCGAGGCCGATTGATTCGGGGCGATACATGCCCCCTTCGGAATAAAGCACCATGTGTTTGGTGTGACATGATCCGCGCGGGGACATTGCGTAGGCAATGCCCATGCCGTGAATGGCGCGAGGATCGTGGGCAGGGGACTCCATGCCCTTGACGGTCGTGAGGAATTGGTCGCTTCCCTGACCGAATTCTTTGGCCACTCTTTCGCTGCCCTCCGCCAGGACATCCCCAAATCCCTCTCGCTTTGCGATGCGAGGCAACAGCTCTAACACCGCATCCATGTCGCCCCATCTCAGGTCAAGTCCATCGGTGTCTTTTTTCCCGATGATTTCTTTCTCCCACATCTCCATAGCGTGGGCAATTGTCGATCCGCAGGAGATGGTATCCATACCCATTTGGTTGCAGATCTTGTTGGCCTCGATGATCACCTCGAGGTCATGGTTCATCATCATGGATCCGAACATGGCAACGGTTTCGTACTCCGGCCCGGGAATTTCATCCGTCTGATACTTGCCCTCCTTGATCTCCACGTTGCGCTTGCAAGCGATGGGGCAGACGTAGCATGCCGAGCCGTGGGTAAGGTAGTTTTTGGTGTAATTCATTGCCGAAAGCGTATCAGCGGCTTCTTTATGCTCGCCCAGGGCCCAGTTTTTTATCGGCACGTCTCCCATGTTCAGGCCGCCGACATAGCCCACGTTGGTACCCATGGCCTTGAGCGCTCCTGCCAGAGGATGCCCATTCACCGTGTTGCGCACTTCCTTCAGAATGGCCTGATATTCTTCCTTCGATGCCGAAGAAGGTCTCCAATTGCCACGCACGGCAACGGCCTTGAGGTTCTTCGATCCCATTACGGCGCCCATGCCGCAACGGCCGACGAACTCTCCCTTGTCGTGACCGATGTTGGCGAAGCGCACCCGCCTCTCACCCGCCTGGCCGACAGCGATCACCTGTACTTTGCGTTTTCCGGCAAGGCGCTCTTTGAGATTCTCCTCGCAGTCCCAGATGTTCAGACCCCACAAATCTTCAGCGTCCTCGAGCCGGGCCTCCCCATCGTCCACCAAAAGGTAAACCGGCTTATCAGCCGCTCCCTCCACCACGATTCCGTCGTAACCGCTGAATTTGAGTTCGGGGCCGAAGCGGCCGCCGGAATTGCCGTAGCCGAATATACCGGTGAGGGGAGATCGGGCAGCCACGGTAAAGCGGCCGGTACCCGGAAATTGCGTGCCGGTCAGAGGCCCCGCCATAATAAACAGTGGGTTCGATGGGGACAGCGGGTCCGCGTCCGGATCGTAGCCGGTAAGATAAAGATGTGCGGCCAGACCCACCCCGCCTAAATATTTGCGAATAAGCTCCGGGCTTATCTCCATCTCCTCGGTGGACCGAGCGCTCAAGTCAACCTTCAATAGTTTCCCGTGAAACGTAGACATGAAATCCTCCTTTTTTTATTCTCCCGGTAGTGCGGGGACGCCGCCGACCGTGTCGCCGTCGGCAAGGTCGCGGTCTTTCCGTTTCGGCAATTGCCGCTCATTAACGTAAACGAGTATCGGAATGTCCTCGGGCAAATTCAAATCCCGGATCGGGTCGTGAACCCCGAGGGAACTTGCAAACGGCACGGACGCTCGTCAGCATCCGGAAGATAAAATTTATCCAAAAACGCGAACAACTCAAGCTGTATTTCCATCCCATACATATCTGCAACAATAGCAAATCCATACAAGTGTTTCAACAAGTGCTTATGGTTACATAACATGAATTAAGCTATATTTTAAGCGGTAGATGACCTGTAACTACTACTTGATTAAAATAAGCGGATCAAACCCGGACAGTGGGATGCAGGCCGGGCGTGGGCCATTTCCATGCAACAGGAGGACAAGTCCATACCGATATGTATGACATTCCTGTCTGCCAGGTACCCGTCATCCGGAGTGAATAGCTTGTGAAAATTCTCTGATTGTGATAAAGATATTATTGTAGATTTTTGGATGGAATATTTTATCCGAGCAAGGATGGGGGATACAACCATGCAGGTAAAAGGAACTATGTTGATACAGATGGTGAAGGTTATTCGATCAAACAAGGACAAGAATTGGGACAAATGGCTAAAATCTGAAGATTGGGAAATAATCAATTCCAGAATACTGCCTTCACAGTGGTATCCTTATGTATCGTTCGAGCGCATCGGGCTTGCCGTTTTTAAGGAGATGGCTCAATCAAACCTGGACAATGTAATATCCTTCGGACGTTTATTGGCGAATGGTATGGAAGATATTTATGCAAACGTCTTTGTAGAAGGGGATCCGGTGACAAGCATAGAAAAATTTTCAATCATCCGAAAGACTTTCATGAAAGATGTCGAAGGTGGGACCCAGATAACCGACCATGGCCCTGACTGGCTGAAATATAAGCTGGCGATACTCTCCCAGGTAGACGTCGAGATAGACGTCGAGGCTGCAGAAGTTTTTGCTTACATGATGGCCGGTACTCTCGAAGGAATAGTTGAACAAGCCGGGGGAAAGAACATCAGCGTAACCGTGGAAAAAGTGGAGGACGGATACGATTACGACGTCAAGTGGGAATGAGGTTTAATGAAAAACACCGCTGAGAGCTGTTGCCATCTTCCCCCGTGCCTGCGGCACACACCTTACACTCCGCTTTAAGGGTTACCCGTTGGTTTGTCTTAAGTGAAATTGGCAATTTTATGACCTGTAATTTTTTATGGTGACTAGAGCAGGCAGATTAAAAAAGAGTGCTAAATTATTCGCTCAGAAAAACTTTAAAAGTATTCTGAAGGATACTGAAGTTGCGGATTACATCGCCTCAATAACGGTTATAAAGGGATTTTTAATTATTTTTTACTCGCTCCTGTTCGGTTCAATTTATGGCTTTCTTTGGTCTTTTTTCTACGGTGTTCTCTTCCCTAAATCTGAGATATTGGCCAATGAGCTGTTAATAGCATCAGGTATGTTAGTAATATTTATGCTAGTTATATACTTAGTTTACAATGAAAAACTTCCTGTCTCAAAAGTGCGTCCTAAAAGTGTTATAAGTGCCAAGCATATTGAGGTAGCGTGTTTCGTTGCCGTGCTGATTGGCTTCCTGTATCTGGGCGGCTCCGATATTAAATATATTATTTATTCAATTAATATTATTATAATATATATAATGATAATTTATTTGACGGTTTATTTGGTGCTTCTAGGAGAAATAAACGTATCAGCCCTGGGGATTTCCCTTATAGCTGCCGTATCTATATACATGACAATGAGAGGCGTTTCTGTTTTTGGAATATAGCAGGAAAATGAATTGGCTAAGATATAAATCGGTAAGTTCCTTGGGAATGAATCGAACGCAGGCGATAGGACGTAAAGTGAGCTGTTTTTGAAGGGATAAAATTATTTCAAAATCTATGCAGGTCGCCCTTGGTCAGCCTGCTGGAAATAACGTTTCGAGTATCCTTTCTGCCGCCGCTTCTCCGACACGCACGCAGTCTGGTATGCCGAGTCCGTCGTAGGCACCGCCGGCTATTTCGATTCCGGGCAGTTTTTCGAGTTTCGATGTTATCCGTTTCATTCGCTGAGCGTGTCCCAGAACGGTTTGCGGCATGGAATTCGGCCATCCGTACACCTTCGCCCACAGCGGGTCGGCCTTTATACCAAGTATGTCCGCCAGTTCCGCGACCGCGATGTCGGCCAGCTCTTGCGGCTTGCGCTCGACGAGGTCGGGTCGTTGCGAACCGCCGATGAAGCACCTGACAAGCGCCTTTCCTTCCGGGGCGCGACGGCGGAACTTGCGGCTCGAATACGTCGCAGCCATTATGCGGCGTCCTTCGAGGCGCGGTACCACAAACCCGAAACCAACCGCCTTCCCCTCGACATCCTTCGCATCGTACGCTAGCGACACTGTCGCTGTACCCACGTAAGGAATGCCTCCCAATTCCGCCGACAGATCGGGATCAATCCCGGATACAATGGACGCCGACGCATGAGCCGGGGCGGCAAGTATCACCGCATCGGCGTCGATAGCTTCGCCCGATAGTGTCGAAACCTTCCATCGATTTTGCGTGCCGCGCTCGATGGAACCGGCGGCGGTTCCGAGTCGAAGTCTCTCGCGCCCGATGACGTCCGCGATAGATTCGGCGAATTGGGCCAGCCCATCCTTGAAGGAAACGAATATCGTCCGCCGAGGGCTTCTCACCGCTCCTTTCGTGTGTGTGAGCATGCCTCGCACCAGGCTCCCGTAACGATCTTCCAGTTGCTTGAACCTGGGAAAAGACGCCTCAAGGCTCATGCCTTCCGGCTCTCCGGCGTGAATCCCCGCCACCAGCGGTTCGGCTATGCGCTCGAGCGCCTCCCTGCCCAAACGCCGCGTTACAAATTCCGCAAGGCTCTCCTCTTTGCCGCCGGTGCGCTTTGACACGAAAGGCTCGAGCGCCATGCGCAATTTGCCCCTCCAACTGAGAAGCGACGATGTAAAAAGAGGCATAAGCTTTGTGGGTACCATAAGAAACACTCCCTCGGGCAAGGGATGCAGTTTCGATCCCCACATCATAAAGACGCCTTTATTTTTTTCTACCGTTCCATCGACCCTATCGGTGATGCCTATTCTTTCGGCCAGGTCGAGTGCCCATGGCTTTTCCGAAAGGAAGCAGTCGGGGCCGCCCTCGATGACGAAGCCCTCGTGCTTTTCGGTAAGTATGGTCCCGCCGAGGCGGTTTTCCTTTTCCATGAGCAAAACATCGAGCTCGATCGATTTCGCCTTCGTCTCCTCAACGAGCCTATGCGCCGCCGCCAGTCCGGCGATACCGGCGCCTATCACGACGACGCGTTTCAAGCCGCAGCCCCCGGCTTCGACATCACAATGTCGGCCCACGCTTTTATCAAATGATCCGAATCGCCGGGTGTTTTCGATCTGTGAAAATCGAGTCCCAGAGATCGGGCATGACGTGCCGCCGCTATATCGAGGTCATATAGCGTTTCGAGGTTTTCGGCGACGAATCCCAACGGACAAACCGAGATTTCTTTGTGACCCAGGCCTGCAAGTCGTTCGAGTACCTGTTCGAGCGACGGTTCGAGCCACTCGGCGCGCCCGCGCCCACGACTTTGGAAAGCCAGGTAATGCTCACCGAGCTGCAATTTTTCGACAACCATTCGGGCGCTCTCTTCGAGTTCATCGACATATTTGGACACACCGGTAGAATCCGCCGGCAGGCTGTGAGCGGTGAATATGATGGGCGATTTTTGCGGTGACGAACCTGCGTCGGAATCGAACAACTCAAAAAGCCGTGCGCATACCGCATCGATAAAATCCGGATGGGCGCCGTAAGAATCGGTGAAAGTAATCTCCAAAGCGCCGACTTGTTCCAAAACATCGGTCGCGGCCTTCCTATACGCCTGCGCAATCTCCCCGACGAACTGCGGCGCATGAGTCAATGCTACCGCCCCGGTCACTCCCTCTTCGATGGCCATCATGATGGCATCCCGTATGGAAGGCTTACCGTACCGTACGCCGAAATAAACCTTCGAGGAGATATTTTCTGCGGCAAGTTTCGCTTCGAGCGCCGTCGCCTGGGCGCGGCCGGTCTCGACCAGAGGGGAAAGACCACCGATGGTCTCATAGCGCCGTAACAGCCCCGAGACGGCTTCTTCAGCGGGCTTGCGACCGGTGATTTTTTCGAGAAAATCCGCCAATTCCGCCCGGTCAAGCGACCGGGGCGCGCCAAAAGCGAAAATGAATACGCCGATTTTTTCGCTCAACCCGTTTCCCTCGAATTGATCTCGTGCACCATATCGATCATGGCCTTTACATTATCGGGGGGAGTTCCCGGCAAGACGCCGTGCCCGAGGTTGAAGATATGCCCCGGGCGGGAGCCGGCGCGATTAAGTATGTCGAGCACCTTTTCCCTGATGATATCAAGCGGTGCAAAAAGGACCGCCGGATCGAGGTTGCCCTGAATCGCGCGGTCGTAACCGATACGCTCGCGCGCTTCGTCTATCGGAATGCGCCAGTCAACGCCGATGACATCACCGCCTGCGTCCCGGATGCGCTCGATGAGAGTGGCGGTGTCGGTTCCGAAATGAATGGCGGGAGCGTCGAGGTCTTTGATGCTATCGAACAATCGTTTCGAATGCGGCATCACGAACCGATCATAGTCGAGCGGCGACAGGCATCCGACCCACGAATCGAACACCTGCAACGCCTGCGCTCCGGCTTTCGCCTGTTCTTTCAGGCAACTCACGAGAGTGTCGGTGAGTTTTTCCATAAGGCTGTGCCATGCACTCGGCTCGGTGTACATGAATTTTTTAGTCGCCAGCCAGTTTCGTGATTGGCCGCCCTCGATGAGGTAGCTTGCGAGCGTAAAAGGCGCGCCGGAAAACCCGATCAAAGGCACGCGGTCTCGAAGCCGTTCGCGGGCCGATTTTATCGCTTCGAGCAGGTACGGTACCGCCTCTTGAGCTTGCGCGACACGCAACTTTTGTACGTCCTGCGTCGATCCGACCGGGCTGCGTATGACCGGGCCGCCGCCTTCGCTGAACTCGAAATCCACTCCCATTCCCTCGAGAGGCAGCATGATGTCCGCGAAAATTATCGCGGCGTCCACGCCGAGCAACTCCACCGGTTGCAGCGTAACCTCGACGGCCACATCGGGGGTTTTGCACATCTCTATAAAGGAATATTTTTCCCTTATCTCGCGATATTCGGATAAATAACGCCCCGCCTGGCGCATCAGCCAGACGGGGGTAATCGTGGTGGGTCGACACTTGCAAGCGTCGAGGAAAGCGTGGTCCGTAACCTTGCCGGTATTAGCCTCCGTACCCATTTCGTCTTTTAAGACAGGCGATTTGCGCCATTGTCTATTCGGCCTACTTGCCCGGCGGCGCACCGGGAGGAGGCGCACCGGGAGATGGTGTGCCGATGGGCGGTATGCCGGTGGGATCTCGAGCGCCTTCCATAAATATAACGTTCGTTTTCTCGCGAATCTGCTGCACAAAATCGTCGAAT
>CAZDAF010000098.1:0-10973 GCA_964503115.1 uncultured bacterium | reverse complement strand
GATATGATATGCCAGTCCCGGATGGACTCGAAGAACATTAATATCGTGATACTTCGCCCGACCAATATAGTGGGCCGCAACATACACGGCACTCTAAACGCATATTTCGACAGCCCAATCTGTTTAAAGCCGATGGGTTACGACCCCATGATAAACCTTATTCACGTCCGCGACGTCGTCGGCGCCATACAACTTTGCGTTCACAAAAAGGTTCATGGAATTTTCAACCTTTCCGGCAAGGAGACTGCGCCTCTGAGCGAATTCATACGCTTGAACGACGCTCGCAAACTGGGTTTACCGGGACCGCTTATCCCACTCGTCAATAGTGTCCTGCGACGTCTCGGACTTACAAGACACTATTACAGCGTGGAGGCTGATATCATGCATCATTCGGCTTTATTGGACGACGCAAGAGCTCGAAAAACTCTCGACTGGAAACCGAAAAATCACATAAGGTTTGGATGATTTAAGTATTTATATAGTGCCCGACCCGCAGACCTCTCACTTGCCCATTTTTCTGATCTTATTTACGAGAAGCTGATCCAGATTTTCGTGTGCTCCCGAAAGAGCGGCCCTGACAATTCCATCCTTACTTACCAGGAACGTATAGGGCAAGCTGAAGCTGGTTGAATTTCCCTTCTTGACGAATATGCCCCAACGTCTTGCATTGGCCCCATATTTATCCAGGAGGAATATCGCTGTTAAGCCTTTTTCTTGCTTGTATTTTATGACGGCTTTTTTCGAATCCGCCACACTGATTATCAGGATGGCGAGATCGCTTTTACGGAAAGCGTTCCTCAACCGCTTTATTGCAGGTATTTCTTTCAGGCATGGTTTGCAATGAGTCGCGAAAAAATGAACCACCGTGGTTCTCCGGTTTGCCATGGGGCATCTTCTCCCGCAAAAATCGCTTAAATACACCATCTTGCCCGTCATGTCTCGCAACATCAATGCCGGCGCTACTTCGCCCGCTTTTGGAACGGAAGCGGCCAACGCCGTCAGTGCGACCAATGCCGATATTATCGCAAATGTAACGCCTTTCCTCATAGCTCTTTTCATTACCCATCTCCCTGTATAAGTGGTACAAACATTTACTTATTATCAACTTCAACTGCAAAGCAGTCAACCATGCTTGTATATTTTCCGGTTGCCGGTCTTGACACATTGCCGTATGGCAAGCACCCTCCATGCCAAGAGGGAAGATGGCATTCAGGATAGGTATAGCCTTGGGTGGCGGTGCGGCCCGAGGCCCGGCGCATATCGGAGTTCTACGCGAACTCTGCCGGTCAGGCGTGCCGATTCATTGCGTGGCAGGCACCAGCGCCGGCGCCATCATCGGCGCTATTTTCGCCCGCAGGGGAAGCGTTCAGGACGTCGAAATGCGTATCGAACAATTTTTAAAAAGCGATATTTTCGAAAGAGCCGAACTACATGCATTGACCCAAAAGGATGAAGAAAACGGCGGATGGGTTAACACATTGACGGGGATTATGCGCAAGGCCATGCTCTATACCCACGGCGTAACGAGCCGTAGCATGATTGATGCCGAGGAATATGAAAGGAGTATAAGCGCTCTGGTCGAGGACGTCGAAATCGAGGAAATGAAGCTGCCCTTCGCAGCCGTGGCGGCGGATATTGTCGGCGCTTGCGAGATTTCTTTCACGTCGGGTAGTCTGCGCCGCGCGGTGCAGGCTTCATGCGCCATACCGGGTATCTTCCCTCCCGTCGAGGAAGGCGACCGGCTTATGGTCGACGGCGGTTGGGTGAATCTCGTCCCCGTCTATCCATGCCGCCGCCTGGGCGCGGATTTCGTCATTGCAGTGGATATCAGTCAGGATCTCGAAGAAGATGTGGACTTAAAAAGAAGCATTAACATACTCCTGCGAACCAACGCGGTTACCCGAGTCAGGCTCAAGGAATTACAGCTCGAGGACGCGGATTTCGTCATACGCCCCCCCGTCGGGAATCTACACTGGGCGGATTTTTCGAGAATAGAAGACGCCATAGAACTTGGCGTTGAAACCGCGCGAAATTCCATGAAAGAATTAAAATCCGTCCTTAAACGGAAACGCCGCTGGAATTGGCTGGTAACGTAATTGGTAAAAGAAATTGAGCCGAGGTCTCGCGAATATTTTTACTTTTTCCTCAGTCCTTCGTCCATCATATCCATGATCATATCCATAACGCGCTCGAAATCAGGCTGGGCAAGCGCTTTTCCCAACCCGACGGCTTGCAGCGTGCCCAGCAACCCGATCCAACTCAGCAGTAGTAAAGAAACGGCCTGGTTGTTAACGTCGTTTCTCAATATACCCATCGAGTGCGCTTCCTTTACCTGTTCGCCGAAGAAATTGCGCAGGTCGAAGAATATCTGTGCAAGTTTCTTCCTCACCTTTTCGTCGTTCACCGCCGTGGCCATGACCAGCACCTTGAACCGTTCGCCATGGCCATGCTGAACTATGAACTCGTAATGCGCCCTCGCCAAATTGTGCACCTTTGAGATCGGATCATCTCCCTCGTTTATCAGTTCATTAAATCTATCGACAACAAAACAGCGTATGTCTTCCAAAAGCTCGATGAATAGCCTCTGCTTGCTCTTAAAATGAAGGTATATGGTGGGTTCGGTTATCCCCGCCGCTGCGGCTATTTTAGCAGTGGTGGCCTCGTAATAATTGGACTCGGATATAACCTTAAGCGCGGCGTCCAGGATATTGCGGCGCCGAGCTTTTGCATTCATTCTCGTTTTAGCCATATTTTTCTCCCTAGCAAATACTAATAAATACATTCTTTATTTGGATATGTCAACTGTAATCACTATTTTCATGTTTGTCCTTCTTGGAACCGTGGTCGACGATTTGGATTTCGGCGAATTCTGGATAATATCCTATCGAGTAATTGACGCGCATTCCTAAATAGGATACCTTTTTTTACGAGGGGAGAACGTTCAGGAGGCCCCCCATGAGAATCTTCAGGGCAACCACGAGAGCCAAGCTATCAATATTGCCGGCATTCATATTAGTTTTGCTCGTAAAATACAGTTCCGGACTCTTACCCGCATTCTTATATTGGAAAAGGCGTGATTACCGCACCGGAGGCGGCGGAAAAAATACAAAAAGTGGTGGCTGAAAGGTGATATGAATGGGAGAAGAAACACTCACTCCGGAGGAAAAAAGATTTCTCTTGAACCTTGCCAGACGCACCATAACCAAGGATTTGGGGATTGATGAGTTCGAGCCTCCTCCCGATGCGGAAATAGAAACCATCGGCCCGCACCTGAAAGAAAACAGGGGTTGTTTCGTCACGATCCACAAACGAGGCAGCCTCCGCGGGTGTATAGGCATTTTCGAAGGCCGCGGACCACTTTGGAAAAATGTCGAGGAAATGGCCGGCCAGGCCGCTTTTCACGATCCTCGCTTTTCTCCCCTGTCTAAAAAAGAGTACGGGGAGATCGATATCGAAATAAGCGTCCTCTCACCTCTGCGGAAAGTCGCCGGCGTGGACGAGATCAAAGTAGGCGAACACGGTATATACATCACCAGCGGTTTTAATCGCGGCGTACTGTTGCCCCAGGTGGCCGATGAGCAAGGCTGGGATCGAGACACATTCCTGGATCACACCTGCCTGAAGGCCGGCCTGGAGACGGGATGTTGGCGCAATCCGGGCGTGGTGATAGAAGTTTTCAGCGCGGAAGTTTTCGGCGAAAAGGAGGGGCGCAACCACGATGGCCGTTCTTAGATTCGAGGACATACTCGGCCACGAAGATGTTATCAAACGGCTCAGGCGCGATCTTGCCGGAGGTCGCCTCGCTCACGCTTACCTCTTTGTAGGCCCCGAAGGAATAGGCAAGGCCGGCGTAGCGCGCCTGCTCGGCGCCGCCACACTTTGTAAGGCTTCCGAAGTATCCGAGCGCCCTTGCGGCGAATGCTTGCCGTGTGGAAAAATCCAACGCCGCAATCACCCGGATTTCTACGAGCCGGCGCCCGCCGAAGGAAAACGATGGATTCGCATAGACCAGGTGCGTGAACTCCAGGCCGCACTGGCGCTCAGGCCGTTCGAGTCGGACAGGCGGGTGGTAGTGATCGACGGAGCCGAAAAAATGAATGAAGCGGCCCAAAACGCCTTTTTAAAGACGCTCGAAGAACCTCCGCCGGGAACGTTGATAATACTGGTAGCGCCTGGAGTGCAAAACCTTTTGCCGACAATAGTCAGTCGCTGTCGAATCGAACGCTTCGGGCCCCTTAAGAACGAATACATTGCGCGGATATTGATTGAAAAGCGCGGCCTCGAAGAGGTGGAAGCTTCCCTGGTCGCGGGGCTATCGGCGGGCAGCGTCGGGGCCGCTTTGGCCATGGACACCGATTTCGTTCAAAAGATAAGACCCGCTTTGATCAAGCGTCTGGCGAATATTTCCACCGATGAAGCAATCGACCCCGAAAAGATACTTGGCGCGGCTAAACAAATGGAAATGTTGGGTGAGGATTCGCTCGCGCTGATAAGACTGCTGTTGATGGATGTGATACTGAAAAAAATGGGCTTGGATCGGATAAGCAATTTCGACCTTACCGAAATTGTGGATCGCCTTGCACAAAAGTGGAGTATCAAGGAAATCGTCTCGCGTTTTGATTGCACCCTTGAGACCGAAGCGGGTCTGACTCGCAATCTGAACCGATCGTTTCTTTTTGAGAACCTGCTCCTGTCGTTTGTTGAAGGAGAACCCGTATGAAACAGCTTGTGGGAGTGCAATTCAAGCGCGCGGCGCGCATATATTTATTTGATTGTGGTGATATACATGACTTTAAGTTGGGAGACGAAGTAATCGTCGAAACCGAGTTTGGGTTGGGACTGGGCAAAGTTATATGCGAACCGAAAGGGTATGACGATAAACAAACACCTCCGAGCCTGAAAAAAGTATTGCGCCTGGCCGACGAATCGGACATACAGCGCAATTTGAAGAATAAGGAACGGGAAAAATCCGCTCTCGATCTATGCCTGAGGTTGATAAAGCAGAAAAAGCTCGAGATGAAACTCGTTAACGTCGAGTATTTTTATGATGCATCAAAAGCGATTTTCTACTTCAGCGCCGAGAACAGGGTCGATTTCCGAGATTTGGTACGCGATCTTGCAAGATCGCTGCATACTCGCATCGAGATGAAGCAGATCGGGGTGCGAGATGAAACCAAGCTCGTCGGCGGGATGGGGTGTTGCGGTCAACCGATATGTTGTGCGTCTTTCCTGCGGGAGTTTCACCCGGTCAGCGTCAAGATGGCCAAAGAACAAAACCTTGCCATGAACCCCTCAAAGATATCGGGACTTTGCGGCAGGCTGATGTGTTGCCTGGCCTACGAACACTCTCTTTACGAGGAAATGGGCAAAAATATGCCCAAAAAGGGAAAGATCATCGATACACCCGATGGGCCGGCGAAGGTGGTTGAAATTAACGTTCTCAAAAGGCTCGTCACACTTGCCATGGAAAGCGGAGCCACGGTAACCGTATCACATGATAAGTCGTCCGGAAAGGCGAAGCCTCCGGCAGTGGAGAAGGAGGTGGACTTGTCGCTACCGGAAATCACGCCGGTGGAGAACAAGGTGGAATCGGAAGAAAAAGGGAAAAGAAGCGGAAGAAGGCGAGGACGGCGAAGAAAGAAAAAGCAGAAAGGAAATAACGATAATAGTGCATAACGATTTTCGCAAAAAGTTATGGGCAATTCGCGAATCGCCTTCAGCGGTTTTATTTCTTGTCGGTTTCTTATTTTTTCAGATCATTTCGATTGCCGCCGGCGCCTCCGAGGATGCGTTGCCGCGCAAGTGGGGGTCTTTTGAACTCGGAGCAAGCAAACAAGACATCAGAGGCGATCTGAAACTTTTTCAGTGTAATAAGCTCACTCCGGTGGCGGTCAAATGCCGACTTTTCGGCTACCCTGATCGCGACGATTTTATCGTACTGAAATTTTACAAAGAGAAACTGGTTTCCGTGGCAGAGTTCCGAGCGAAAGCCGATTGGGAAAAAACGCTGGCCAAAGTAGTACAACAAATCGGCGAACCCACCCTGCCGGCATATCGATCCAAACAGGTAATTTCATACATATGGCAAGATAAACGCACGCATATAACGCTCACCCGCCTGAAAAAAACAGGTTATATAGTTTACGACATGCGCGACCGCACGAAGGAACCGCTCTACCGTAAATCGGCGGCCGCCGCCGGGAAGAAATAACCCGCCATTTTTACGTGTATCAGAACACTGTTCCGAAATTGAAATAAGTGGCGAACTCCTGCTCGCGACTGAATCCTATATCCGCTCTCCCCATCAGGTTGGGCGGAGTAGTAAACCGCACGCCGAAACCGCCGGTGTACTTCCAATTCTCGAAAGGAGTGTCGTGCCAGTCGTCGCTGTAACGGAATACGCGGCCCGCGTCGAAGAAAAGGTTTCCGTCGATTAAAAAGTCCAATTTGATTTTCCACAACTTCTTTTTAAGATGGTATATATGGTACCTGAACTCTGCGTTGGTCAGCAGGCTTCCTCTCCCTCGGAAACGGCCTTCCCAGTAACCGCGCATCGAGTCGCGTCCACCGAGATAAGGCAGTTCCCACCAGGGGATATCCTCATAGCAACCCTCGAGAGTCTCGGCCCTCGCGTGCAGGGCAAGCACATTATATTTGCCGAACAGAAGGAAATATTTACGTGCGTCGCCCATGAATCGGCTGTATTGATAATCAGCGCCGAAAAAAGGCCCGACATTCTCGATATACGCTTCAATCCTCGATCCTTTTGTGGGTCGATACTGATCGTTGCGGGTCGAGCGGATGAAAGCCAAAGCCAGGCCGGGGGTTTGACCGCCTTTCGTACCGCCGGGAAGATCCGGGTAATAGTCCTTGTCCTCCAATTGCGGCAAGTTGTCGTTGTCGCCCCTGTCGAGCCATACTTCCCGGTAAAACGCCTGAAATGCAATGAAGTACTTCTCACCGAAACTTCTGCCAAATGTCAAACGAGGCGCGACATTCATATATTCGACCGTGGCTTCATCGCCGACCTTGGCGTCTTCTTCATCGAACATGTAATTCGATGTATCGTTCCCAACGCCGAACATCCTCATATCCGGGATAAGGTCGAACTCGATAAAGGCCATCGCATACCAGTAACTCTTTCCTGACCCGATGCGCGGAATCGCCAAAAGAAGCTCATATACATGGTACTGGTTTGTGGTGAAAATATTCGCGACATCGATAAGCAGAGACGTTCCGAACACATTGGCCCCTTTCAGCTTGATACCCGTTCCCGCCCCGGTATCGGGGTTCATCTTAAAGCGGGGTAAAACGCCCCACATCGTCTCCGTCGGGTATTCGCCGGTGATGCCCTCTCGCAAATCGCGTTGCTCCTCGGCCGCGGCGGGCCAAACACTCACCACAATAAGCAAAATCGCGATCAATACGGCCGCAATAAGCCGATTAGCGCCGGGTTTTTCCACTTGCGTCAGCTTCATGTGCTTCCCCCTTTATAATTTGACGTTATAAAAAGCACTTCCGATTGAAGGCACTTTAAGCCACAAAAACAAAGATGTCAACTTCCTTATAAGGAATTATTAAGAATTAATGTATTGGTGAGCACCCGGGATCCATGCTAATCTCTTTTCAAAAGAAGCTGTTTTGCATGGATGAGCGGGAATTTGAAAAAAATATCGCCACAACTTCGGGCGTGTTCGGAGATAAGGTCGCCGCATCGCCGTCGATGCATATACTGGCGATGATCGAGTAAAAAGCGCCTCGTAAGGAAATATTCGAAGGTTAACCTCATCGAGTTTCATTCGCAAAAATTTGTTCGAGGGGTGATAATAACCGGTGGAAAAGATGCCGAGGGGGTATAACTGACCTTTTCCCACCTGCCTCAAGATGTCCTTGATTCCGTCAGCCAAGACTATAGTAACGAAAATAGGGAATCCCAAACAGCCGCTTTGTTGCCGAAAGGACATATACTGCCAAAATCCGCATCTCCACCCCTGCGTTAATGGCTTCAGGAAATTGCTTCGTTAAGAAACGCCGATATTTCTTTCTGAATGACTTGTGGTGATTCGATGTTTATCATGTGTCCGGGGCCGTCTAATTTTCTGAAGCGGGCGTTTGGCAGGGCGCGGGCGAGATTCTCAGCGCTTTTTGACAGGATATCTTTGGTTCCCGCGCAGACAAAAGCGGGCAGCTTTATTTCACCGATTCTGTCGGTTACGTCAAACTCTTGGGCCATGGCGAGCAAGAGCCTCAAGCGAACGATATCCGGAACCCTCATCGCCTCCCGGTAAGCCCTTTCGACCTCATCGGGGTGTGCATCCGCATAATCGGGGGCCCATGCGGTTCGCGCAAACGCTCGCTGTACCTGCTCGTTGAATTGCCATTCCCCTCTTTCGTAGCTGTCCACTTCGCGTCTTATCGATGCGCCTATTGCGTCCCTGAGCAATAATTCGGACGCTGTGGAAATGAGAATCAGGGCGATACACCTACCGTCGTTGTTGTGATCGAGTGCGTAGGTCTGAGCGACCATGCCTCCCATGCTGTGTCCCACCAGCACGAAACGGTCCAGTTTGAGAATCCGGGATATTTCCTCGATATCGCGGGCGTATTGCGCGACGCTGTAAGGTCTGTCGGTGGGTTTATCGCTGTCGCCGTGGCCGATCATATCAAGTGCAATACAACGCCGGCTTTTTGAAAAGGTCTGCATGTCGTTCTCGTAGTACCACTTGCCGCCGGTGTAGCCGTGCACCATGAGCAACGGGGGTGAACCGTCTCCCGCTTCGTCGTAAGCGATGTTAAATCCGTCCGGTAATGATAAGGAGGGCATTTCGTGGGTTACTACAATGCGGTGGCGGCATAGGTGACGTTTCGCGTGGTTTCCTTACCTCGGTACATTGCCTTATCGGCGAGGTGAATGAGGTCAACCTTGTTTTTAGCGTCGTTGGGATAACATGCCACCCCGACACAGCAGGTCATTTTAACGCGGATGCCTTCTCGCGATAAGAACGTGTGTTTCTCCATTTTCTTTCGTATACGTTCCGCCACTTTCAGTGCGCCTTCCGGGTCGGTGTCCGGGAGAATAGCGATAAATTCATCACCGCCATATCGAATAGCTATATCCACTTCGCGAACGCACCGCTTAACGATTTTTGCCACTTCTTTAAGAAGCTTGCTACCCGCGAGGTGCCCATACTCGTCGTTGATTTCCTTGAAATGATCCAGGTCCAGAAACAAGATAGCCAGCCCTTTCTTGAAGCGCTTGGCGCGCTTTATCTCGTTGTCCAGGGCTATGCTGAGGTACCGCATGTTATAGAGGTTCGTAAGGTCGTCCACAAATACCATTTCCTGAGCGCCGCGGAAGTTCAGAGCGTTTTCCAGCGAAAGGCTGACTTGCTCTGTGATAAAGCGTATATTTGCCAAGTAGTTGTCCTGAAAAGGTTCGTGCTTCCATGCGACGATTAAGCCGTCATAATGAAATGAATGGCCGCGATCAGCCTCACACTGCAAAGGTATCATGAGAGTATATGTCCCGACTTCCCTTCCCGTGCCGGGCGGTACGGGGAAATCCGTCAATACCTTCATCTTTTGGGGCAATGGATCGGCGTATTTTTCCTTTATGAGGGAAGCTATAAGTCGTGCCGGTTCATCTTCAAGACCCCTGTAGGACTTCAGCTCCAACAACTTACCTTCTTCCACGCGGAACAATGCGACACCCGTTTTTGCGTCCACACCCTGAAGCACGCTGTCAAGGCTCAATGAGTACAGTTGATCCAACTCCAGAGTATTGGATACCAACTGGACGGTCTGGTATAGTTTTACCATGCTTTTCAGTTCGTTATTTTCTTCGAAAAGGCTCCTCAACTCCATGCATCGCTTGACGCTAAGTTTCAATTCCTCGGGGTTGATCGGTTTGGTAAGATAATCGCTGGCTCCGCTTTTGAGAGCTTTTACGGCACTTTCCACCGATGCGTAGCCGGTCATGAGAATAACATCGATGGGAACACCGACCTGCTTGGCCGATGATAAAACCTTGAGGCCGTCTATACCCGGCAGCACCAGATCAACTATGATGATTTGGTACTGACCGTCTTTTATTTTAATTAGAGCTTCTTCACCGGTGAAAGTCGGGTGCACTTCGTAGCCCTCTTCTTCCAGTACCTCGCGGCAGAGTTCCTGGTAAAAGCGGTCGTCTTCCACCACCAGTATTTGGCCCTTTTTTAGCTGTTGTTTTTTCGTAGGGTTATCCATTTCTCGCCGCTTTTTATTAACTATACTTGAAATATGCATCGATGGTCAAGTGAGGAAAGGATTTTAGAGGTTATTTCCCACATCCCCTCCACCGGCTTATCATTATCATCCAGCACCTGGAAGACGCTTTTGGCCTATTTACATTCAGGAACCTCATTTATAACATCATTAACAATCCAAAAAAAACCATCATTATCATTGCTACCCCAAACTCCAGGTAGTGGATCGCGGTCTATATTACCCACAATAAGAACAGTATATCCCGTTGGGCTAACGCCGACATCAATGCAAATGGGCAAATCAGGATATTGCCTGTGAAACTCTTCTTTCGAAAAATAGACTTCCAATATCCCATATCTTTTTTTGTCGTTGAAATCTAAACCAAGCTTGCTGAGTTCTTCAAGAGATTCTGCATACTTCCCATGGACAGAATAATAATGATATTGATACCCATTAATGTCGATTCCCATCAATGATAATCTGTTCCACTTTGGTATTAGATTAAGCTTTATTATTGGAGGCCAACCCAGGTTTGTCCAATAAGGCGTATACCTGGCCATTAAAAATAAAATTATCATTAGCAATACTATTGAGCCGACAAAGAGTTATCGATACAGGGTTCGATAAGGACTACTTAACCCGGTAGCCGGTACAGATCAGTTGAGCAAGGAAGACATATCGCGGAAGAACGAAGTTGTTTTATGGAGCGAGTTTTCCGATATTACCGA